>JAWOBQ010000001.1:0-8096 GCA_046484255.1 Bacteroidales bacterium
CCTGAGAACATCGCTGACAAGATGCCCGATGGGGACTTGGACGAGCTAGAGAGGCTATGAAGTATATACTGAGGATGCAAGCGGTGGTGTTCGGGCTGGCAGGATTGGTGTACCTGCTGGCGTTTACGCTGTTTGGCATTCTCGGAAAGATAAGCTGGATGGCGATAGCCTGCGGCGCAGTTTGTTTGGGGATAGCGGGGCTGTCGCTTATGGATTTACGCGGAGGGTTCCATCTCTGAGATAATTACCCCTAGTGCTGCGACAGCAGTAGCCAGCACCACAGTAGATCAAGTAAGACACCGACAAGTATTTACGGCATCGGGCACATACACTGTACCCGCAGGTGTTTCGTCTCCATTTTTGCATTAGGGATCATGCCATATATCTCTGCTTCCATTGTTGTGCAGTTGCTGGGAATGGCAATACCATATTTTCAAAAGCTACAAAAAGAAGGCGAAAGCGGGCGGAAAAAGATCAACCAGATCACGCGTTACCTTACTATACTGATCACCGGCATGCAGGCACCCGGGTATATTGCTAACCTGGTCAATCAGCTTCCCCCTCAGGCCATATCTCCTTTTGATCCCACGGTCACTTCACCTTCTACTTTTTTCTGGGTTTCTTCGGTGATCATACTTGTTTCCGGGACCATGTTTGTTATGTGGCTCGGTGAGCGGATCACAGAAAAAGGAATTGGCAATGGGATTTCGCTTTTGATCATGATCGGAATTATTGCCAACCTGCCTTTTGCCCTGGCGGCAGAATTCATTTCCCGTCTGGAACAGGAGGGTGGAGGATTGGTTATCTTTTTGCTGGAAATTGTCTTTTTGATATTTGTGATATTAATGACTATTCTGCTTGTACAGGGAACCCGCAAAATTCCCGTCCAATTTGCCAAACGCGTTCAGGGGAACCGGCAGTATGGAGGGGTAAGGCAGTATATTCCGCTGAAAGTGAATAGTGCAGGGGTTATGCCCATCATTTTTGCGCAAGCGATTATGTTCCTGCCTATCACCCTGATAGGGTTTTCAGGCTCGGATGCTATGACAGGGCTGGCTGCAGCGTTTTCTAATTTTCAGGGGTTCTGGTATAATTTGACCTTTGCCATTATGATCATTCTGTTTACTTACTTTTATACAGCCATTACAGTGAACCCAACACAAATGGCTGAAGATATGAAGAAAAACGGCGGCTTTATCCCGGGAGTGAAACCCGGAAAACGCACCGCTGCATTTATAGATGATATTTTGTCGCGCATAACACTTCCCGGCTCATTGTTTTTGGCTGTAGTGGCAATTATGCCTGCCCTTGTGGGGGTTATTGGCGTAAACCAGCAGTTTGCCCAGTTTTTTGGGGGCACCTCACTGCTGATCATGGTTGGCGTGGTGTTGGATACACTTCAGCAAATCGAGAGCCATTTGCTGATGAGACATTATGACGGATTAACGAAATCAGGGCGTATTAAAGGTCGTTCTTCGTCTGCGGGAATGGGAGCTTAAAGCCAGCGGATTTATGATATATTATAAAAACCGGGAACAGATTGAGCGAATACGAGAAAGTTCTTTACTTGTTGGAAAAACGCATGCTGAGGTTGCGAAAGCTATCAGGCCGGGGGTTACCACGGGCGAGCTGGATAAGATCGCTGAAACATTTATCCGTGATCATCAAGCGCAACCCGGTTTTAAAGGCTATCAGGGATTTCCTGCCACGCTTTGCATCTCCGTTAATGAAGAGATCGTGCATGGGATCCCGGGCGATCGTGTGATTAACGAAGATGATCTGGTCTCTATTGATTGTGGTACCATCTTACACGGATATTACGGGGATTCCGCTTATACCTATGCTTTGAAGGGATTGCCTGAGAAACCCCGGGAACTGATGAAAGCTACCAAAGAGGCACTGTATCTGGGAATTGAAAAGGCCATGCATGGAAACCGCATAGGAGACATTGGAGCAGCGATACAAACACATGTGGAAGCCAAAGGCTTTTCTGTAGTCCGTGATTTGGTAGGGCATGGGCTGGGAAAACACCTGCATGAAGAACCGGAAGTGTTCCATTATGGGAAGCCCGGCAGAGGCGTGCCGCTGGAGGAAGGTCTCGTGATTTGTGTCGAACCGATGATCAACCAGGGGAAACGGTTTGTTATACAGGAAAAAGATGGCTGGACCATCCGTACGGCAGACAGAAAACCTTCTGCCCATTTCGAACATGCCATAGCCGTGCGTAAAGACCAACAGCCTGATATCTTATCCAGCTTTGAATGGATCGAGAAGGCTTTAAAAGAAAATGATAATCTGATCAATATATAAGACGAATATGGTTAAGCAAAAATCAATTGAACAAGACGGAACGGTAATTGAAACACTGGGTAATGCTATGTTTCGTGTTGAATTGGAAAACGGGCATATTATTACAGCTCATATTTCGGGAAAAATGCGCATGCATTATATCAAGATACTGCCCGGTGACCGGGTGAAAGTGGAAGTATCACCCTATGATCTGACAAAAGGAAGAATTTCGTACCGTTATAAATAGATTATTGTTGATGGTGGAGAATTAACAGCAAAACAGAATAAAAAATATAATAACGATGAAGATACGCGCATCTGTAAAAAAACGATCTGCTGATGACAAGATTGTCAGGAGAAAAGGGAAAGTTTATGTGATTAACAAAAAGAACCCTAAACATAAACAAAGACAAGGATAAGTATAATCAAACGCATAATTAATATAAAAGCAATATGGCAAGAATTGCAGGAGTAGATTTACCGAAAGATAAACAAGGAAAAGTAGGATTAACCTATGTGTATGGTATAAGCCACAGCACAGCGGCCAAAATCCTGGACGACCTGAAGATTCCAAAGGATAAAAAAGTTTCTGAATGGGATGATGACGAGACTACCAAGATCAGAAACTATGTGAATGATAAGCTTACTGTAGAAGGAGCTTTGCGTTCTCAAGTCCAGATGAACATTAAGCGCCTGATGGATATCGGCAGTTATCGAGGTATCCGGCATCGGACAGGCCTTCCCTTGCATGGTCAAAAGACAAAGAACAATGCAAGAACCCGAAAAGGTCGTAAGAAAACGGTTGCAAACAAAAAAGTAGCAGTCAAGTAACCAACGAAAAAAACAACGAAAATTATGGCTAAACAAGTAAAACCGGGTAAAGGCCGGGGCGGGCGTAAACGTAAAGTAGCGGTAGACCCCATCGGGAAAGCATTTATTAGTGCCACCTTTAATAATGTTATTGTTACTTTAACAAACGGTCAGGGACAGGTTATTTCCTGGTCTTCCGCCGGCAAAAGAGGGTTTCGGGGATCCAAGAAAAACACCCCTTATGCTGCGCAAATGGCTTCGGAAGATGCTGCAAAAGCAGCTTATGATGCGGGCTTGCGCAAAGTGAAGGTCTTTGTTAAAGGCCCGGGTTCCGGTAGGGAATCCGCAATCCGTACTTTGCATTCCAGTGGTATTGAAGTAACTTCTATTATGGACGTTACGCCATTGCCGCATAACGGATGCCGCCCGCCTAAACGCAGAAGAGTGTAATAAACTGAAAATAAACGATAGAAATTAAATAAGTATGGCTAGATATATTGGTCCCAGAACAAAGATCTCCCGGAAATTCGGAGAACCAGTGTATGGTTCGGATAAGTATTTTGAAAAAAAGAAGTATCCACCCGGACAACACGGGAATGACCAAAGAAGGAAAAAACTTTCAGACTACGGCGTACAGCTTAAAGAAAAACAAAAAGCCAAGTATACCTATGGCATCCTTGAACGCCAATTCCATAAAACATTTATTAAGGCGAGACAAAGTAAAGAAGTTACCGGTACAGCCTTGCTGCAGCTGGTTGAAGCACGCCTGGATAATGTGGTTTTCCGTATGGGAATTGCTCCTACACGGGCCGCAGCCCGGCAGCTGGTTTCTCACAGGCATATCACTGTGAATGGTGCTGTGGCAAATATCCCTTCACTTACCGTGAAACCCGATGATATTATTGGCGTACGGGAACGTTCCAAAAGCCTTGAAGTGATACAGGAGGCCCTGGCCAAAAATCCCGGCAATAAATACTCCTGGATGGAGTGGGATGAAGACCAAATGGCCGGTAAATTCCTGAACTATCCCGAAAGGGAAGATATCCCTGAAAATATCAATGAACAACTCATCGTTGAGTTGTATTCCAAGTAATAACGAATAGTTCTCCAAACGCAATAAAGCTAAGATTCATGGCAATATTAGATTTTCAAAAACCGGATAAGGTTATAATGAACGACGCCGACGATTTTGTCGGGAACTTTGAATTCAGACCCCTCGAACCCGGTTATGGTGTTACCATAGGGAATGCCCTGAGAAGAATTTTACTCAGCTCCCTGGAAGGGTTTGCCATTACCAAAATTAAAATCGAAGGAGTGGAACAAGAGTTCTCGTCTATTGACGGCATTATTGAAGATGTGACTGATATTATTCTAAACCTTAAACAAGTACGAATAAAACAGCAGATCGAAGATCATGACCAGGAAAAAGTAAATGTCGTGATCAGCAATCAAAAGGAATTTAAAGCCGGAGATATCAATAACTTCCTTTCTAATTTTCAGGTGCTCAACCCCGATATGGTAATTTGCCACATGCAACCCTCGGTGAAATTGAGCATGGAAATGACCATTGAAAAAGGCCGGGGATACCGACCCGCCGATTTAAATAAATCATCAGCCGATACCCTGAATACGATCGCGATTGATTCCATCTTTACGCCGATTAAAAATGTAAGCTATAAAGTGGAAAATTTCAGGGTTGAACAAAAAACAGACTATGAAAAACTTCTGTTCCACATCGTTGGGGATGGCTCGGTACATCCTAAAGAAGCTCTCAAAGAAGCAGCTAAGATCCTGATACAGCATTTTATGCTCTTTTCTGATGAGAAGATCACAGTGGATGAGGAAGAAAAGTCTATCACGGAAGAGTTTGATGAAGGCTCGCTGCATATGAGGCAGTTGCTGAAAACTAATCTGAGTGATGTAGACCTGTCTGTCAGAGCATTGAATTGCCTGAAAGCTGCAGAAGTGGAAACGCTTGGCGACCTGGTCTCCTATAATAGAAATGACTTGCTGAAATTTAGAAACTTCGGAAAAAAATCTCTGGCTGAGTTGGAAGAGCTTGTTAAAAATAAAGGGCTCTCGTTTGGGATGAATGTGGCAAAATATAAACTTGATAAGGATTAAGAAGCAATGAGACACCGTAAACAAATAAATAGTTTAAGCAGAACAAGCGCGCATAGAAAGTCAATGTTAGCCAATATGGCGGTTTCATTGATCATGCATAAACGTATTAAAACCACTGTGGCTAAAGCGCGGGCATTGAAACGATATGTTGAACCGCTGATCACTAAAGCGAAAAATGAAACCATGCACTCGCGCAGAGTCGTTTTTAGCTATTTGCAGGATAAAAAAGCCGTCAATGAGTTGTTTCGGGAAATTTCTGTAAAAATTGCCGACCGCCCCGGTGGATATACCCGGATTTTGAAAACCGGATTCCGGCAAGGTGATAATGCGGAATTGTGCATGATTGAGCTTGTAGATTATAATGAAGCCATGCTGGAAGCTAAACAAGAAAAACAAAGCGCTAAAAAGAAAACCCGAAGGGGACGACGAGGAGGTGGAAAAAAGACTGCCGCCCAAGCCCAAAGCCAGGAAAAGAAGCAAGAAACCAAACAGGAAACGAAGCAGGAAACGAAACAAGACGAAGCGCAACAGCGGAAAGTAGAGGAACCTGAAGCAGATCAAACCGAGAAGCAGGAAACGGAAAGCGGGGAAGCTCAAACAAAACCGTCTGAAGATAAAGCTACGGAGATCAACGAGCAAGACGAAAATGTATCAGGAGAGGAGGCCAAAGGCCCTGAAAATAAAGAGAAGAAGGAAGGTGAATAAATGTTGACAGAACGATTGCAAAGAAGAAAAGGGGGGTGTTATACACATACCCTCTTTTTTTATGTGAATTCCTGAAACATTTCATCTATAAAAGAGTAGTTATTCATATATTTGTCATTAGGAAAAACTGAATTTTAAAAACTGAATTTATGAGCATAATAATCGATGTTTTGGGCCGGCAAATTTTTGATTCCCGGGGAAATCCGACCGTAGAGGTCGAGGTACTTACATCAAATAATATCATGGGTCGTGCTGCTGTTCCGTCCGGAGCCTCTACAGGGGTACATGAAGCCGATGAGCTTCGTGACGGCGGGAGAGCTTATATGGATAAGGGGGTATCAAAAGCGGTAGATAACGTAAATAATATATTGCGTTCCGTTGTGGAGGATAAAGAAGTTGCAGATCAGCCGGGGATCGACCGCTTGTTGCGAGAAGCGGATGGGACCCCTAACAAAGCGAAGCTCGGGGCCAATGCCATTCTGGGGGTATCTTTGGCCTGTTCGCATGCGGCTGCTCTGGAATGTGAGCTGCCTTTGTTTCGATACCTTGGCGGGGCCGGAGCTTATACCTTGCCAATCCCTATGATGAATATTCTAAACGGAGGCTCTCATGCTGATAATAGCATAGACTTTCAGGAGTTTATGATTATGCCCACTGGGGCTGAAAGCTTTTCCCATGCCCTGAGAATGGGATCGGAGATCTTTCATAACCTGAAAAACGTCCTTCAGGCGAAAAACTATTCTACCAATGTCGGCGATGAAGGAGGCTTTGCTCCGAATATGAAGTCAAATGAAGAGGCTATTGAAACGGTTATTGAGGCCATTGAAAAAGCAGGCTATAAAGCTGGAAAAGACGTGTACATCGCTCTGGATCCGGCTGCCTCCGAATATTATGACCCGGAAAAGAATGTATACCACCTCAAATGGTCTACCGGAGAAAAACTGAACCCGGATCAAATGGTAGAGTTCTGGAAAAAATGGAGCAGTAAATATCCGATTGTTTCCCTGGAAGATGCTATGGGGGAAGATGACTGGAAGGGCTGGCAATCGCTTACTGCCGCTATAGGCGATAAAGTACAGGTTGTAGGGGATGATCTTTTTGTTACCAATACGGAACGCCTGGCCAAAGGCATAGAAATGGGGGCGGGAAATTCCATACTAATTAAAGTTAATCAAATCGGAACCCTTACAGAAACTATCGAAGCGGTTAATATGGCCCATAAAAACGGATATACAGCCGTTATCAGCCACCGCTCCGGCGAAACGGAAGATACTACCATAGCAGACCTGGCGGTGGCCCTGGGAACAGGACAGATCAAAACCGGATCGGCCAGCCGGACAGACCGTATCGCAAAGTATAATCAATTGTTGCGTATTGAAGAAATGCTCGGAGAGAATGCTTATTATCCGGGCAAAGATTTTAAATATACAAAATGATTCGTGAGAACAAGCTGAAAGGATACTATGGATATTCAGCAATTGTTTTTTGCGTGCGTAAGAATAAAACCCTGAAAATTTGCTAATTAGTAGGGTAGGGCAAAGCTGATCTTCAGTAGCTGTTAATAAGTTTTGAGTTTTATACCAGATTCATGATTGCAGAGAAAAGATAATCCAATAATACATTAGTTTTATGCGCGATATTCAAATGGTAGACCTGAAAGGGCAATATAAAAACATTAAAACTGAGATAGACCAGGCTATTGCAGAGGTCATTGATTCTACTGCTTTTATAAACGGGCCGCCGGTAAAACAGTTTGCGGGAAACATGGAAAAAGCGATGGATGTAAACCATGTTATTCCCTGTGGTAATGGTACGGATGCATTGCAGGTGGCTTTAATGGCGTTGGATTTAAAGCCCGGGGATGAAGTTATTACTTCCACCTTCACCTTTATAGCTACGGCTGAAGTGATCGCACTGCTTCAGTTAAAGCCTGTGTTGGTTGATATAGATCCGGATACATTTAATATAGATCCCTCAAAAATAGAGGAAGCCCTAACGGCACGAACACGGGTCATTATTCCAGTACATTTGTTCGGTCAATGTGCGGATATGGATCGTATTATGGAGCTGGCACGGGAGCATGAGCTGGCCGTTGTGGAAGATAGCTGTCAGGCCATCGGCGCTGATGCATATTCCAATAATAAAGACAGGCACACGAAGGCCGGCAC
>JAWOBQ010000004.1:0-5299 GCA_046484255.1 Bacteroidales bacterium
CGCGGCGAGGCCCTGCCGTCCATTGCTTCGGTGTCCCGGTTCTGCCTGGTGACCCGTCCCCATGACGCAGATGCCGCCACCCGGGTGGAGATGGCCGGGGGCAGGCTGATCCAGGTATCGGTAAGGTTCGCTCCATTGGAAACAGCCGTGATAATAAGGATCACTATAGGGATAAATACCAGCCAGGCGTAACGGGCCGCAGAATCCCCCAGCCAGGTAATAAGCACAGCATAATCCAGCTCATTGTTTTTTACAAAAGGAATGGTGGTTTTGGTTGACTTAACACTTTCTTTATTATAGACCGGCACCGTTCTGCCGTATCCGGCCTGATCACTTTGACTCTCTGTAACTTCCCCGCCATTGATCTTCTCCCGTATGGTAATATCCTCGCTGAAAAACATTGTAGCCCCAACTACCACCCCTAAAAACACCTGTCCGATAATTTTAAACCTACCGGCCAACCCTTCTTTGTCTTTCTTAAATACCTTTATATAATCATCCACAAACCCGATCATGCCAAGCCAGATCGTGGTAAACAACATTAACTGTACATAAATATTATCCAGGCGGGCAAGCAAAATAGTAGGTATTAAAATAGCACCCAGAATGATCAACCCTCCCATCGTAGGGGTCCCTTTTTTCTGCATTTGTCCTTCCAGACCAAGATCCCGGACAGATTCCCCGACTTGCTTAATTCGCAGATAGTTGATTAACCGCTTTCCGAAAAGCAGGGTTATGATCAGCGAGGTAATCACCGCTGCACCGGCACGAAATGAAATATATTGAAATACCCCTGCACCGGGGATGTCAAATGCTCTGTCCAAATAATCAAACAAATAATATAACATCTGTTTCTGTTTTATTGCTGTTTAAATACAGATCGGATTATTTCTTTATCATCAAAATGATGCCGCACTCCTTTTACTTCCTGATATGTTTCATGCCCCTTTCCGGCCACCAGCACGATATCATTATTTGTAGCCAGCATACATGCCGTATAAATAGCTTGTTTGCGGTCAGTTATTTCAAGCAAGGCTCCATAAGCCTCCTCCGGGAGTTCTGTTTTCATATCTTCAATGATCTGCGCGGGATCTTCCCCGCGCGGATTATCCGAAGTAAAAATCACTTTTTCGGCAAAATTTGCGGCGATCTTTCCCATCAACGGGCGCTTAGTCTTATCCCTGTCCCCTCCTGCACCTATAACAATGATAAGCTTTTGCGCATTACTTTTCACACTGCTGATGGTCTTAACAACATTCTCCAGTGCATCGGGAGTATGTGCATAATCTACGATGGCTGTTTTTCCACCTACGGATCTCAACACCTCAAAACGACCTACTGCCGGCCGCAGCAAGCTCAATTTCACTAAAACATCCTCTTCCTTTTGTCCTAAAAGGCGAGCAGCCCCATAAACCAATAACAAGTTACAGGCATTAAAATCACCGACCAGCCCACTCCAGACTTGTCTGCCATTTATATCCAACTGCAAGCCTTCAAAGCTATTTTCCAAAACTTTAGCTTTGAAATCCGCAGCTTTCTTAAGCGCATACCCATATTTTGCGGCTTTGGTATTCTGTACCATCAAGCTCCCGTTCCGGTCATCCAAATTTACCAACACAGAGGCTGTTACAGGCAATTCGTCAAAAAATCTTTTTTTGGCTTTTACGTATTCGGCAAAGGTTTTATGATAATCCAGGTGATCATGGGTTATATTAGAGAACATGGCCAGGTCAAAATCCAATCCATACACACGGTTTTGCTGAATAGCATGTGAGCTGACTTCCATAAAGGCATAGCTACAACCGGCATCCACCATTTCTTTTAAATAGCGGTTTATCGTCAACACATCCGGCGTAGTCAAATGCGCATCTGTTTGATCTTCATCAACAAGCATTTTTATAGTGGATATCATCCCGGTTTTAAAGCCCAGAGCTTTAAAGAGCTGATATAATAAAGTTACTACAGTAGTTTTTCCGTTTGTTCCGGTAACTCCAGCCAGACGGATTTTCCGGGAGGGGTCATCATAATAAGCTGAAGCGGCTAATGCCAATGCTTTAGAACTATCTTTCACCTGAATCCAGCTTACTCCTTCTTTCAAATTATCCGGCATTTTTTCACATATCACAGCTACCGCACCATTCTGCAAAGCCTGTGAAATATAATTATGCCCGTCTACCTGCGTTCCGGGCACAGCCACAAACAGATCGCCGGGTTTGACACTTCTTGAATCAAAGGCAATTCCCCCGATTTTTCCATCTTGTTTTCCTCTAAGACGAAGGGGCTGCAGCCGGGACAATATGTCTTGTATAAATATGCTCATAGCTTTAATTCTATCATAATTTTTCGCCCTTCCACCGCCCGGGTTCCGGGCTTTACAGATTGCCTGGCCACTTTTCCGCGACCAAATACCTGCACCTTTAATCCCTCCCTGCTGAGCAGGTAAACCGCATCTCTCAGGCCCATCCCGCGCACGTCAGGCACAAAGCCCGAGCGTATGTGTATCGGAATGCTCGTGAATCCGTCCTTTTCTGTGTTGTACTTTACAAATTCCGAGGGGCTTTCATTATGAGTAATGGGCAAGCCGGATAACTCTTTTAGAATATTAAAATCCCCCTTATACCCTGGCAGGATATCTACATTAAAAGAATCTGAAGAATCCACTCTATCTTCATGAATGCTTAAGCGGGTAGCATATACTTTATCCGCAATTTCCTTAAAAACCGGTGCAGCTACTGCACTTCCATAATAGAGTCCTTTGGCCGGCTTGTTCACTATCACAATACACGAATACTTCGGTTTATCCACCGGGAAATAGCCTACAAAAGAAGCAGAGTGCCCTGATTCGGCATATCCCCCACTTCCTAATGCAATTTGAGCTGTTCCCGTTTTTCCGGAGATATTATACACGGTATTGAACAGGTTTTTCGCTGTTCCTTCCTCCACGACCCCGTTCAACATTTGCCTGGCTTTTTCAATAGTCTCTTTTGAAGCTATAGAAGGATTTAACACTTCAGGGCTCAAATTTTCCACTACCGTTCCTGCTGAACGGAATTCTTTAACAAACATGGGCTTCATCATCCGTCCCCCGTTGGCAATTGCATTATAAAAGGTAAGGATTTGCAAGGGAGTCATCTGTACTTCATATCCAATAGACATCCAGGGCAGCGTCACTTTAGACCAGGTCGCATGTCCGGGGGATTTGATCAGGGGGGGTTTTTCACCTCTGATCTCCAGCCCGAGAGGTTTATCCAGGCGCATGTTTTTAAGGCCCTCCACAAACTTTTCAGGCCGGGAGCCATAAGCCTGATAGATCAATTTAGAAACCCCTACATTTGAAGAGACTTCCAGGGCCTGTTTCACAGAAATGCGCCCATACCCATTTTCGTGGGCATCAACCATTTTCTGGCCAAAAAACTCCGTTTCCCCCTCATACGTATCCACACTATCATCAATATCAAACTTATTATCTTCCAGGCCAACCATAAGCGAGGCTATTTTAAACGTAGATCCGGGCTCCCTGCTTTCCCCTATCGCATAATTATAGGCCTCTATATATTCCCCTGTAGCGGTATCTTTCTTCAAATTCGCTATAGCTTTAACTTCACCGGTAGTTACTTCCATCAATACCGCACATCCATGACTTGCATCATGAAAACGCAAATTCTTTTCCAATGCACTTTCCGCCACATCCTGGATATTTACATCCAATGTAGTAACAATATCATAGCCGTTTTTCGGTTCCACAATATTCCCCTGGTCTACGGGTATCCAAACACCATTGGCAATCCGCCGCATCAACTGCTTTCCGCTGTCTCCTTCCAATACATGATCATATGCCCCTTCCAGCCCTACCCTATATCCTTCCCGTGAATAACCTATCGTTCTGGATGCAAGCTTTCGGAATGGTTTTACCCGGCGGCTTTTAGACACTTCTATTAATCCTCCCCTGTATTTTCCCCGGCGCAAAACCGGAAGCTCTCGCACCACCTTTAAATCACTGTAAGAGATATTTCTTTTCAGCAACATGTAGCGGTTCCCGCCCCGGCGGTTGGAAACAAGATCGGCACGGTATGACCTGTAATGGCGGTCTTTAAACAGATTCGCCAACCCCCGGGCCAAAGAATCAACTTTTTTATAAAATAATTCATCCCCAATCAATGGTGAAGCCACATCCATACGTACATCAAAGACAGGTACAGACGTAGCCAGTAACATGCCGTTCTCGTCATGAATAGACCCTCTGACAGCCTCCACACTTTGATAAGCCATGGTAGTTTTACGGGCTTTCTCGCTTAACTCCTCCCCCTTAGCAACCTGAAGATAAAGCACCTTCCCGATAATAGCCAATCCTGCTATCAACAGAAAGAAATACAGTATATAAACCCGAATTAATATTTGCTTGCGAGCCTCTTCCATCAGTTGTCTTTATTTGGATTTGAAAAAAGTTTTTTCGGCGGCTCCGTACTCTCCCTGATCCCCGTCCCATCTAACTTACGGGCCACTTCAGATTGTTTGCTTTCGAACATCAAACGTGAATTCGTAGAACGATACTCAAAACGTAGCTCTTTCATTTCATCCTCCAGACGATTCACTTCACGTATCTTATGGTGTGCGTAATAATTATTCCCGATATAAACCACAGCAAGCATCGTCAGTAAAAGCACATAGGGCAAAGAAATAATCTGCTGCCCGTTCACCAATACAGATCCGCCCAATACCGATTGCAGATACCTGCCCACAATATTGTCCCCGAAGACTTTGCTATTCCGACTTGCGAAAAATACAGGCAGATATGGGCAATCCTTCTTTTGAGCAAACACTTGATACCATTTACCGTGCAGTTGAAAGTATTTCAGTTGATTATGGCATTATGGAGCATGCACGCAATTTATTCCTTGTGGAAGGCCATTTCGACTGGAACGATTTGGGCAGTTGGGAGTCGGTTTATCAATTAAGTGAAAAAGATGATAACGGAAATGCCGGACCGGGAGAATCCATTTTTATCGATTCGCATAATTCGTATGTTTATACAGACGAAGGACTGATAACGGTCATAGGCCTCGATGATGTAATAGTGGTGCGGGACGGAAATTCAGTACTGGTTTGTAAACGCGATAAAGCAGAGGATGTGAAAAAAGCTGTGGAACGGTTAAAAGAAAAAAAACGGAATCAGTTTTTATAATTTTAAGCGGGAAGGAGCAGGTTACCATTTGTCGAAAAAATTTACAATTTTGGCAGCATAAATAAAACTGAATAATACTGTAAACATGAATCATTCGAAAAAACCTGTTGTTTCAAA
>JAWOBQ010000016.1:0-9529 GCA_046484255.1 Bacteroidales bacterium
CGCCAGCATGCCAACACTACAAGACAGGGCGATCATCTACCTGCTTCACGAGAACGAGAAGAAACGACTCGGGGAGAATTCGGTGGATTATTATCCGCTGGATAAGCTGGTTTATACATTGAGCCAGAATTTGTGAGGGTGTTGGGGGGAAGTTTCCGGGGCCAAGCAAGAACGATAATCCCGCAACCTCCGCTGAGCCGAATTTGTAATTCGGCTGGAGACAGGAAGCAATTCACAGTCATCAGATGACTGTTTGAGTAATTTAAGTGGATAGAGAAGTTGTTTACTAAATGTCTATTGATAATACTTTGGCTAGTCCTATTTTGACTTCTTCCATTAATTCGAAAGAAACGCTTCCAATTTTTCTGACTATTCTTTCCTGAGAAACGGAACGCACCTGAAAGCAATCTGCAGAAGATGTTTTTGTTAAGCCATTTTCCTGGTCAGGCTCAAGTTTAATCATCCATGGAGCAATTTCAAATCGATCTTTCCAGTCAGTTACCGGAACAATTATTTTCAATGGTAATTTTCCCAGAGAGTTGTCATTGACAATGATTGCAGGACGTGTTTTTTTTATCTCAGCTCCAATAGTTGGATCAAGATTGATCAGTCAAATTTCACCTTGCTTCATAGAAATTCTCAAAATCAATGTTCGTAAATTGAGTGAGTCCGCTGTCTGTTTTATAATCTTCGTATAATTTTTCTGCTGCAATAGTTATTTGATCTGTTGCTTTTTGTTTCCTTATACTTTGCATTGTACGCTCAACTACAAGAAGTCGCTTTTCTACCGGCAGCTTTTGAATTTCATCTATTATCTCTTTTGTGCCCATAATCTGAAAATTTAATACGAATAATACAAAATATATTTCAATAATAGTACTTATGAGTTCGGTCTAAAAACACTAAATGTATCCCAGCCGCTAAAAATCAGCTTTACCCCAACCCTAAAGTGAGTCTGATTTTCAGCGGCTTCACCCTTTAGGGTTCGGGGTAAAAAGCCGGTAAAAATCAAATGTGCCCTTTTTAGACCGGACTCAACCATATTTATGAATGGACAATGGTTTTCATAATCTGGATAAACTCATTTAAGATCATTGCGGTGGCTCCCCAGATCACTGTTTCTTTTATGGAAAAACAAGGTGCAGATATTTCCTTTTCGGTGCCGTGGAAAAATGTTTTTCTTGTAAAGGGAATATTCTTTCCGATGAGTTCATTCAGGGGGATCTCTCTAATTTCAGCCACCTCTGTAGGGTCGGGGATAAAATGCGGTTTTTTGCGGAGCATTCCCACTACCGGCGTGATATTATAATTGCTGGGCGGTACGTAAATTGGTGAAAGCGTTCCTAAGATCTCGGTGGATAAAGGATTTATATTTACTTCTTCATGGGCTTCCCGCAAAGCGGTTTCTATGATCGTCTTGTCAGCTTTTTCTTTTCCACCGCCGGGGAAAGCAATTTGACCGCTGTGAACACCATCATATTCAGGGCGTTTTATTAAACAGAGGGCCCAGCTATCTGCAGAAGGGTATAAAGCAATTAATACGGCACTTTCACGGGCTGTCTTCGCAGGCATTGCCGTATCTTCCTGCCGCCCGGATCCTGGGGGAGCCAGCTCGTGATGCGCTATATGACCCGGCAGGGAACTGGTTAATCGCTTGCCTAAATGCAGGCGAAGCCAGGAGGCTTGAAAAAAACAGGGATTTCCGGTTTTATCGTCTTTCACGCAGGCAAGTTTGATTTACAAACAGTTGGTTTTAAAACTTTAAAAAATTTAATGCAAAAATATTGCTTTTTTCGCAAAAAGGTTGCTTCTTTGTAGAATATTAAAAACCAAAAATCAAATTTGTCAAAATGAAACATTTATTCAAATTCGCATTAATGTTGCTGGCGATAGTGACTTTTGCCGCATGTAATAATGTGACCACAGAGGAAGAAGCTGACAGCGATGATGCTGAAACACAAGAGCAGGTTGATCAGCAGGAACAGGAGCAACCTGAAGAAGTTATGCAGGACGAAATGGATGAGCAAGACGAAATGGAGGAGCAAGAAGAAGCCGAACCAATGGATGTTGAGGAGGAAAAATTGGAAGAGGCTGAAAAGGAAAAGGCGGAAAAAGAAATGCAATAGCATCATTAGGAAGCTTAAAATGTTCTTAGACCGAAACAGGTTTAAGAACATTTTTTTTTGCTGCTTTTAATCTGCTAACAAGCGCAGGTCAAGATTTAGGACTTTTGCATAATAACAGGGGTCATCATCTTCACATTCAATTTCTTCAACCTTTAGCTCGCCCCCGTCAAATGCATGTATGGTGGTATTTCCTTTATGATAAACGGCCTGCCCGCAATAATCGCGTTCTGTCTTTAAAAAAATGGTATAGGTCTCTGAGGATATCGTATCCTGCAAAATAGTATCTTTCCCGGGTTCCCTGCCTTCATATAAATAAAATACAACCTTTGGATTTTCCTGGTTTATGGTAAAGCGAATAATGCTTTTCCCTTTATCGGGAACAACATCCGTACAATGATCGCACCTTAAGCTGAACAAAGAGCCTGATTCGCACGAAGGGAAAAGCAGGAATAAGAAAAGGATTAAAGCTGAAAATAGTGACGGGGTTCTCATAGAGCCTGATATTTTACAGAAATTAACGCAAAGTTTGTGCCGTAATTGTAAAAATATGAAGAATTTCCGGATTTCAGTACTTGACAGATGCAATAATTATATTATTTTTGAACATTAGCGATGGGATTATTTGCATATTATTCTAATCAGAAGGGCTATTTTTGCGGCATAACTTTTTAGGAAGTCAGGATATCGACGGCCATGAATTTCATAAGAGTTTAATCAAGGGAGGGCTTAACAGCTAAAGGGGGAAACAGTTTTTTGAGTATGTAAGGATGGCAAAAAAAACCATATTAACATTGGATGATGCTATGTTGTCGCCGGGGGATCCGGTGATATTGATAACATCCACAAACAAGGATTACAGGATGGCATATTTCCTTAATAAGCACCTGGATTTTAAGCTATCGAGGTGTTCAGATATGGATTATGCTTCAAAAAAGGGAGTTTCAGCGGTTCAATATTCGTTATATGATTATGAAGAGACTGATATAGGAGTACATTGGTGTCTTTTGAGCAACAAGCATGAGCGGGGGAATCTGATAAAACGGGCAGGGGATGTAGATTTTTTATTGATTGGCAGGGGCAGTCATGATGTGGTAGATATGGAAAAGATAGTAAAAATCATCCGGAGTATCCCGCATGTGTTATTTGTTCGGGAAGCCGCAAATGCGATGCTGTCGAATATGGAAGGGGTGATGCAATCTCTGGAGCTCACTCTTATAGAGGAAGAACGGAAGAAAAAGGGAAAGCGGGGGCTGATGTGATCGCTCGGAAAGCGGTCAGGGCATGGGTTTCCCGGGGGCAACGTGTAGTGTGATGTGTGGAACCGATAAACGGTTTAACGTATCCACGGATCAGCAAAAGGGCATAAGAAACAGCTTTCGCACCGATCAAAAGCAAAAAGCACAAACAATAGAAAACAGGGAATATAGAAATTTCAGACCTATGAAGACAAAGATTATCACTACAATAGGGCCGGCTTCATCGGATTATGCGACGCTGGAAAGGTTTATACTTGAAGGGGTGAATATTTTCCGCATTAATTTTTCTCATGGAACTCACCGTGAGCATCAGGAAACGATAGGGAGGATCCATGAATTAAACCGTAAATATGAGACTCATGCAGGGATACTTGCAGACCTACAGGGGCCGAAGATACGTGTCGGGGATTTACGGGGCTCATTTATAGCGTTAAAGAAGGACGAAGAGGTTACTTTGGTTTGCAATAAGATACAGCAGCAAGGGGATGAGATTCCGGTAGACTACAAGGATTTTGCCCTGGATGTGAATGTGGGGGAGTGTATACAGATTGATGATGGGAGGCTGTTGCTGGAAGTGATCCGGAAAGAATCTGACTTTTCGGTTAAAGCCAAAGTTCTTTATGGGGGTAAGCTTTATTCAAGAAAGGGGATTAATTTGCCTAACACCCATATTAATCTTCCGGCCCTTACGGAGAAGGACTTTACAGACCTGGATTTTATTCTGGGGCAGAAGGTTCAATGGGTTGCATTATCTTTTGTACGTTATGCTTCCGATATTATTGAGTTGCGTCGTTATATCGGCAAAAAGCTAAAGCGCAAGGCTCCCTTGCTGGTGGCAAAGATAGAAAAGCCGGAAGCATTGATAGACCTGGAAAAGATCATTGAGATGGCCGATGCTTTAATGATAGCTCGCGGGGATCTTGGGATAGAGGTTCCCCTGGAAGAGGTCCCTTTGATCCAAAAAAAGATAATCCGGGAGTGTATGAAAAAAGCCAAACCTTCGATTATAGCGACACAGATGATGGAAGGGATGATAAAGAATTTTTCTCCAACCCGTGCCGAAGTCAATGATGTGGCCAATTCGGTGATCGACGGTGCGGATGCTTTGATGCTTAGCGGGGAAACGTCCATGGGGCATAATCCGGTTCGCGTGGTGCAAGTAATGAAGAAGATCATAACTCATGTTGAAAAATCCGAGGATATTTATTATAAACATTTGCCGGCGGGGGGGAATAAAATGAACAGAAGGTTTATATCCGATTCCGTGATCTACAATGCTTGTGAGATGGCCCGGCAGATTGATGCTAAAGCGATAGCAGGGATTACCAATAGCGGGTATTCTGCTTTTCAGATCGCTGCCCGAAGACCCAAAGCCCAGGTTTATGTCTTTACCGGAAATCGCTCGATCTTAAGCAAATTAAGCCTTGTATGGGGGATTTCCGGGATCTATTATAATAAATTTATTTCTACCGATCATACCATAACGGATATTTTATTACAGCTAAAGAACAAGGGGATTACCCAAAGCGGCGATCTGGTAATAAATCTGACGACCACTCCACTTGAAAAGCAGGGAAAGACCAATATGGTAAAACTTTCTATTGTCTGATCCCTGTAGTTCTGCATTTATTTAGTCTCTGTCCATAAAGTCCCATTTACTGCGTTACGCTTGCCCGAAAATTGCTCATTTACCTGAGTAAACTGCGCATTTTCGGGCTGCGCAAGCCTTGTAAATGGAACCTTCTGAACCGGGACATGATTACCAGGACACTTTGTCCACTTTATGGACAAACACTATTTACAGGTTGTAGAACAGAGGAGCTCCGGGGCCTATAGGAGTTCCTGTCAGTATCCATATCACCAGCATCACAAGCCAGCCCAGCAAGAAGATAAAGGTATAGGGAAGCATTGTGGCGACGATCGTGCCGATACCTGCTTTCTTATCATATTTTTCAATAAAAGCTACGATAATGGCAAAGTACGACATCATGGGGGCAATGACATTCGTAACGCTGTCGCCTACGCGGTAGGCCAGCTGGGTAAATTCCGGGGAATAGCCCAGCAGCATAAACATAGGGATAAAAACCGGGGCCATGATCGCCCATTTGGCGCTGGCACTTCCAATTACCAGGTTAATAAATGCCGAGATAAGCACCAGGCTAATCATCAGTGGGATACGGCCCATTCCTGTGGAGGTGATAAGTTCGGCTCCCTGGATCGCAAAGATCAGCCCCAGGTTAGTCCAGTTAAAGTAGGCTACAAACTGGGCAGCAAAAAATACCAGCACAATATAGGTGCCTAACGTGGCCATAGACTTTCCCATCCCCTGGATCACATCATTGTCGTTTTTAAGCGTTTTGGCGCCAATTCCGTAAATGATCCCCAAAACAGCGGCTACAAGGAAGATAATAGCTACAATGCCCGACATAAATGGGGATCGTAATAATCCGCCTGTTTCCGGGTTACGCATAAACCCGGAAAAGGGTATGTGTTGCCAGAAGCCTGAATCAATGGGGGCTGCACTTAAAAACAATAATAATACAATAACGATTAATCCGATCAGGGTAAACCGGAGCCCTCGTTTCTCCAGGGCTGTGATCCCGCTGATCTCCTCAGGCTTTGCATCGCCTTTGTACTCTCCCAGGCGGGGAATAATAATTTTTTCCGTAGCCCAGGTTCCCATCCCTGCGATAAAGAAGGTGCTGACAAACATAAAATAATAGTTTGCAGCAGGGTTAACTACATATGTGGGGTCGATTATGCGGGCGGCTTCTTCGGAAAGCCCTGCCAGCAGAGGATCGATTGTTCCCAGTAATAAGTTTGCACTATACCCTCCTGAAACCCCGGCAAAAGCGGCTGCAATTCCTGCTATCGGGTTTCGCCCGACAGCCAGGAAGATCATGCCTCCCAGCGGAACCAACACCACATACCCTACCTCGCTGGCTGTGTTCGACAGAATGCCCGCAAAAACGATTGCAAAGGTTAAAAGCTTTTTCGGAGCGGAGAGAACCAAAAGACGCAAAGAGGTAGACATTAATCCGCTGGCCTCTGCCACTCCTATCCCCAGTAAAGCCGTTAATACGGTTCCCAGGGGAGCAAAGGAAGTGAAGTTCTCTACCATGTTTTCCATGATCTTGTGCAAGCCTTCATTGCTTAAAAGATTGAAGGGGCGGATGGTTTCGCCCGTGCCCGGGTGTATCGTCGAAATATCCAGCGCGGAAGCCAAACCGCTTATGAAAATGATCAATACGGCGAACATAGCAAAAAGAGTAGCCGGATGCGGTAATTTATTTCCTATCCGTTCTATAGTACTCAGCATCTTCGAAATTACACCTGATTTCTTCATAAATATAAAAGAGGGGGGATTTGGGTTAAAAATTATAATATTCTAATCCAATGACGGTTTAAACTGTTTGAGGAATCGCATATCGTTTTCAAAATACAGCCTGAGATCATCTATCCGGTATTTCAGCATGGCAATCCGTTCCACGCCCATGCCAAAGGCAAAGCCTGTATAGGTTTCGCTGTTGATATTACAGGCTTCCAGCACGTTGGGGTCGACCATCCCACAGCCCATGATCTCCAGAAAGCCGGTATATTTACATACGTTACATCCTTTCCCATTACATATATTACAGCTCACATCCATTTCGGCCGAAGGTTCGGTAAAGGGGAAATAAGAAGGGCGCAGCCGGATTTCGACCTGTTCTCCGAACATTTCCCTGGCAAAAAAGAGCAGCGTTTGCTTCATGTCGGCGAAGGAGACATTCTTATCCACATATAAACCTTCTACCTGATGAAAGATACAATGCGCCCGGGCGGAGATGGATTCATTGCGGAATACACGGCCCGGGGCAATAATACGAATCGGGGGAAGCTGATCTTCCATAACCCTTACCTGTACCGAAGAGGTGTGTGTGCGCAATGCAATATCGGGGTTTTTCTCTATAAAAAAAGTATCCTGCATGTCTCGTGCCGGATGTTCCGGGGGGAAATTCAATGCGGAAAAGTTATGGAAATCATCTTCAATCTCCCCTCCTTCGGCGATAGTGAAACCTATACGTTTAAAGATGTCGTTGATCTTATTTTGGATAATCGAGACCGGATGACGGCTTCCCGGCTCATGCCAGTGCACCGGGAGGGTCAGGTCATGCTCCGGGCTTTGCTGCTCTTCCTGCTTGCTCAGTTGCTCTTTTAAGGATGTTATCCGGGCCTGAACCCGGCTTTTTAGCTCGTTTAAAAGTTTTCCCGTCTCTTTTTTTTGTGCGTCGGGAACATTTTTGAAGTCGGCAAACAGGGCTGGAATAATTCCTTTTTTACTCAGGTATTTAATGCGAAATTCTTCCAGCTCCTGAAGGTTTTTAGCTGTAAAACGCTCAACATCACGCATGTATTCATTAATCCTATCCTTCATCAGTATAGTAAGCCTTTACTCTTCAAGCACTTCCATGCTTTCAATGACAATATCATTTACAGGTTTATTATTTCCTTCGCCGGTTTGGGCTGAAGCGATCTTATTGACTACATCCATGCCCTGAAGCACTTCGCCGAAAACCGTGTGCGAACCATCTAAGTGTGGCGTGCCTCCAATAGTTGTATAGGCTTCAACTTGTTCCTCGGTGAAGCTCCGGTCAATACGGGATTCATAGTTCTCTAATTGCTGTTCCGTTTGTTTGCCGCCTTGTACAATATAGAACTGGCACCCGCTGGATTTGCGCTCCGGGTTTACATTATCCCCACGGCGGGCTGCTGCCAGAGCTCCCCGCTTATGAAAACGGTTGTCACGGATCTCCGCATCAATGCGGTAGTCCGGGTCTGCAGCACCCTCTTTTGTCCAGCCAGCCTGGATCATGAAATTCTCAATTACCCGGTGGAAAATGCGGCCCTCATAATAACCCTCACGCGCTAACTTTAAAAAATTATCCCTGTGCTGCGGAGTATCATTATATAACATTACCGTTATGTCTCCCTCAGATGTCTTTATTAAAACAACAGGATTGTCGTTCGTGGAATTTGCATTAAACCCTAATGCTAAAAGAATTGTTGTTAAAATAACCGGAAAAAAAGTTTTCTTTGTCATAATTTTATTAATTTTGTATCCTCGACGGAAGTGAACCTTATCTTGAACCTCTGAAATGATTTGCAATAATAGTAAATATTCCGGAATTTTTAGCCATAAACGCTGGATAAATTGGTTTTTTTTATTCATGCTGTGCGCGCTAATGCCTTTTGCTACCTCTTGTGATAAGCAAGATGATATGGTCGGTAGGGTGAAAGTCGTCTTTGCTGACGAGCCTGAGGTGCGCGTTAAGGATGCCCGGGTAGAACTTCAGAAAAATGATATTAAAATTGTAGGATATACCAACGATAATGGCATCTTTGAGTTTACCTTCCGATTAAAAATGAAATTGAATGTTTCAGCTTACAAAGACACTTCCACCGTAACAAATACCCCCACTTTAAATGGAACAGGGTCTATTGCAATGGGGGAATATGGAGTGGACTCCGAAGAAACCATCTTTTTAAGCAATTAAACGGCTACATTTCGCTTTGATAGTTTTCCTGAAGCCCCGGAAAATACCTTCCGGTTTTCCCATACATTTTTTTACTTTTGTAGGCGATGAGAAAATATGGTTTTATAGAATATCGTATTAAATAATATATTGATGAGCAAAGACATAATTAAAGCAGACATTATCAGGTTACTGGAAACTATTGTTGAACAAGCCCAAACAATAGACGGATATAGTGATAAAATACCACAGATTGAAATTGATCTTATCAAGGATAATATCCGGCAGTTGTATCAAAACTATATGTTTTTGGGAAGCAGAGAACGGCTTAAGGCGCATGCCGGGAATGAAACCACTGAGCCTGCTGTGAAAGGCTTTGAAGAGAACACGGGAAGCAGGGGGGAAAAACAGGATCAAGAACAAAAGGAAAAGAAGAGCGAACAGCCACAGCCTAAAACGAGGGAAAAAGCAGAAGAGGCGGAAAAAGAAAAACAGGGGGAAAAGGCAGTCGAGGCAGGGAAAACAGAAGAGGCGGAAAAAGAAGAACAGGGGGAAATGGCAGACGAGGCAGGGAAAAAAGAAGAGGCGGAAAAAGAAAAACAGGGTGAAAAGGCAGACGAGGCAGGGAAACCAG
>JAWOBQ010000053.1:0-6379 GCA_046484255.1 Bacteroidales bacterium
ATATCCTGCAAAACAGTAGACTGGTCGTCCGCATCGTTACTGGCTCCGCCGTCGCGGATGGTAAACCGGCCAACCTGAATGGCATCACTGCCAAGGTCAGTGTTCGTAATACCGGTAGACTGATAATCAACATATTCGATATTTTCTGGATACGTAAAGCCACCATCGGCAATAATGTCGGATTCAGAAGATTTTTCCGTGCTGACAGATTCTTTTGGGAGTGTTCCGGTATGGGTTTTATAATTGATATCGTTCCCTTTGTTGGTATAGGGAAATATCTTGAAATAATAGGTTGTATTGGCATCCAGGCCGGTAAAGGTGAATGTCTCCTGTCCGTAATCTACATTTTTTACCAGGGTATTATCCGGTTCAGGTGTTCCGTCTGTTGGATGAGAAATATCGTTATACCCAACAGTTGAAGCCTTTATCAGATAGGCATCAGGGAGTACAGATCCCCCGGCATCGTTCCAGCTCAGCGTGATCTGCTGATCGTTATCCGCTGTAGAAGAAAAATCGGTAACGTGATAAGAAGGCTCATACTTCAGGGTTTGTGCATCATCAGACCCGATTGCTGTGTAATTATTGGAACCGTCGTTTTCCCAGGCTTTATAATAATAATCTGTGCCCGACTCCAGAGAAGTGTGATTGAAAGGGCTGGCGGTGCCTGCATAAATTACTGTATCAGACCCGAGGTTGTCTCCTACGGAATACGAAGTTCCATCATCCGGAGAACCAAAAGTACCGGTTTTATTACCAACAATGATTACCTCCGGGTTTGTACCTGCCGTTGTAAAAGCTAATTCAACGGAGGTTTCTGTGGAATCGTTGATGGAAAGGGATTGGGCGGTAATTTTATTTAAATTACTCATTGCCAGGATTAATCCGGCAATACTGAATGCTAACAAATGTACTTTATACTTCATATTTTTAAGATTTAATATTTTTTTCATCGGAGTCAATATCCAGATACTGATTATTAAACAATAATGTCTTTAAAGGCAAATAATGGAAATTTCGCAAAGGATTTTCCGATACATTCACTTATTTGCATGGTTAACATTAATTGGGCAAAACTAATGTTATTTGGGGTAATGGTCAAGGAAATATTAAAAAAAACGTAAAAAAATAAAAAAAATTCCCGAAATGGGAATATACTGTGGTTCCGGTCTACAATGATTTCGTTTGATTATCAGTAATAGTTTGTGCGGCCCTTTACATGCCTTATATGGTTAATTCATTAACATTGAATAATATAAGACAGATACGATCCTATAATGCAAAGAATATTTCACATTATTGATCTTTTTAGGCCGGGCTCAGGAATATAATTTTGAGTCCGGCCTAAAAAGGGCACATTTGATTTTCACCGGCTTTTTACCCCGAACCCTAAAGGGTGAAGCCGCTGAAAATCAGCCTCTCTTTAGGGATGGGGTAAAGCTGATCTTTAGCGGCTGTGATACACTTAGTGTTTTTAGACCGGACTCAATTTTATAATTCTGTTTTCCGGTTGGATAACAAATTGTAATTTTGCTTAAAAATCAGTTATGCTATCCAGGGTTATCTTGTGGCTAATGGGGTGGAAGATTGCAAGTCGTTTTCGTTCAGACATGCGGCGTTGCGTAGTTGTGATGGCTCCGCATACCAGCAACTGGGATTTTATCATAGGCCGGTTGGTATTTAATGTGATGGAGGTGGACGTACATTTCCTTATTAAGAAAGAAGCGTTTCGCTTTCCGTTGGGTTATTTTTTGCGGCGTTGGGGCGGTATTCCTGTGGATCGTGGCAAAAGTGGCAATATGGTGGAGCAGGTTGCCAAATATTTTGAGAACAGGGATGAAATGGTCTTGGTGATTACTCCTGAAGGGACCCGTAGTGCTGTGAAAAGCCTGAAAAAAGGATTTTATTATATTGCCAGTAAGGCTGAAGTTCCTATTGTTCTTGGATTTTTAGACTATAAGAAAAAAGAAGCCGGCCTTGGTCCGGTAATTTCACCTGGCACTGAATATTCCGGGGTTAGCAGGCTTATGGAGAATTTTTACCGGGACAAAACGGCAAAGCACCCCAGGAATTTTAACCTGTCTGCTATCCGGCGGTAAAGAAATTTTAAGGGCATAGATTAATTGTGCCTGTCCATAATGGTCGATTTTTTCGTTATGCTCGTATTTAAAACAGTCATTTTAAAGAGTAAACCCTTTGATCTTAAATACTTTGCAAGGTTTGCGTTCGTACATTATGAACGAAACACCGGCTTTATTGACAGACTCTGATTATTATTCGTACATTTGTACCACTAAATAAATAGAGAAATATTTAATTAAATTTTAAACAGATGAACAGATTAATTCAAATTATTTCGGTATCCGTTTTGATGCTGATGGTTGCTTCGTGCTCACAGAAGTCTGCAGAAGATATTCGTGGTGACTGGCGGGTAGATTCTTTAAAAGCAGTAAACATCAGCGAATATGCGGAGTATTTAAGTAAAAAAGGGCTGGAGGATCATGATTCACAGGTTGCTCAAATTCAATCCATCCTTGATACCGTCACTGATGAAGCAAAACGGGAACAGCTTGAGATGAGCTTAGATCAAATGGAGGACCGGAAAGATGAAATGGCTCCGGAGAATTTTGAAGAGCGAATCGAAGAGCAGAACAGCCAATCTCAGGGTAATTTTATTATGAGTTTTGCGGCAGACAGTGCTTTTTATATTTTATCCACGGATAAGGATACTATTCAGCGAGGCAGCTGGGAATTTTCAGGGCAATATCTGATCACCCAAATTCCTCGGGCAGAAGAAGCGGATACGATGGAGATCGTCAGCCACGACAAAGAAAACATGGTATTAAACTTATCGCAACAGATATCCGAAGATTTTAATCTGGGAGTAGACTATTTTCTTAGCAAAGAGCCGCAGTAACTAGTGTCTGTCTGTAACCTGGAGTGTTTGATTCAGAATGTTCGATATCAAGGGTTAGCCCGTTTTTATCGGGAGTTTACCTTGTTTTTATCGGTGTGTGCGAACCGAATGGAGTGAGTTCCTGGACACTTTTAAAACCGGTTAACATTGAAAAAAATTTTAACCGCAGTATACTAATGTATATGAGGTTTAATATTTGAGCAACAACGCAGATACGGGACTTTATGGACAGGCACTAACTAAATAGCTGTGGGTATATTTTTCATGTATGGCTACTTTAAAAAAGGCGTATTTTTGTCAGAATTGCGGGGCACAATCTTCCAAATGGGTTGGCAGGTGTTCATCCTGTGGGGAATGGAATACGTATGTGGAAGAGGTGATCCATAAGGGCTCCGGTGGCAGTTCCGGGAGTAAGGTTTCTCAACAGCGTGTACATCCCCAAAAGATCAATACGATTTCTTATTCCGTGGAGCAGCGCATTTCTTCCTCGAGCAGGGAGTTGAACCGGGTGCTGGGCGGGGGGATTGTTCCCGGCTCTGTGGTGTTGGTAGGTGGAGAACCGGGCATAGGGAAGTCTACCTTGCTTCTGCAGGTGGCTTTGCGTATGAAGGGCACTAAAGTTTTGTATATTTCCGGAGAAGAGAGTGAACAGCAGATAAAGATGCGTGCCGACCGTATCGGAACGCACAATGAAGATACGTATGTGCTTACCTCTACACAAACCGATGAGATCTTTAGCTTTATTGATAAGTTAACTCCTGATCTTTTGGTGATAGATTCGATACAGACACTAAGCAGCAGTCAGCTGGATTCTGCGGCAGGAAGTATCTCTCAAATCCGGGAGACAGCCGCGGAATTGCATAAATTTGCCAAGCGTAGTGAAGTCCCGGTTTTTTTGATCGGCCATATCACTAAAGACGGGCAGCTTGCCGGGCCCAAGGTATTGGAGCATATGGTGGATACTGTTTTGCAGTTTGAGGGCGACCGGCATTATGGTTACCGGATCATCCGGTCGGTAAAGAATCGCTTTGGGTCTACGCATGAGCTGGGGATATATGAGATGCAGGGAGCTGGCTTGCGTGAAGTGGATAATCCCTCCGAGATATTGCTGTCGCAGCGGGAAGAGAATATGAGTGGAATTGCTGTGGCAGCCACTATGGAAGGCTTGCGCCCTATGCTTATAGAGATCCAGGGGCTGGTGAGTAATGCGGCTTATGGCACGCCACAACGTTCTTCTACAGGCTTTGACCTGAGGCGCATGAATATGCTGCTGGCGGTGCTGGAAAAACGCAGCGGCTTTCGCCTGTCGGCAAAAGATGTGTTTCTGAATATTGCCGGGGGAATACGGGTAGATGACCCCGCGCTGGATATGGCCGTTATTGCTTCCATGCTTTCCAGTAATGAAGATCTGGCAATTAGTCAAAAAGATGCTTTTGCCGGAGAAGTGGGGCTGTCTGGAGAGATCAGAGCCGTGCCCCGGATCGATCAAAGGATCTCTGAAGCCGATAAACTTGGCTTTGAACGGATGTTTATCTCTGCCTACAACAAAAAAAACCTGAATATCACCGGCTTTAAAATCCAGATCATTACCGTGTCAAGGGTCGAGGAACTTTTCCGGAAATTGTTTGTCTGATGGTTGACCCTGCAAGCTTCCGTCACTGAAAAAATCCGTATCTTTGCAAAAACGATGATCTTATGCAGCACTTAGTGTCTCCTTCTGTCTTGTCGGCAGATTTTCTGAACTTGTCGGCAGATATAGCGATGGTAAACCGGAGCCGGGCAGACTGGTTTCATCTGGATGTGATGGACGGGATGTTTGTTCCGAATATTTCGTATGGACAACCTGTGATTAAAGCGATAGCTGAAAAAGCAGAGAAACCCCTGGATGCTCATCTTATGATCATGGAGCCGGATCGTTATTTGGAAGATTTTAAAAATCTGGGTGTTGATTATTTGACAGTTCATCTGGAAGCGAGTACGCATCTGCACCGGACTATTCAGCGCATCCATGATCTGGGAATGAAGGCGGGAGTAGCTTTGAATCCGCATTCGCATGTAGGCTTGCTTGAAGATGTGATCATTGAGCTGGATATGGTCCTGTTGATGTCGGTAAATCCCGGTTTTGGCGGGCAGGCCTTTATCGGGCATTCTCTGGCCAAGGTCAGCAAGTTACTTGATCTGATACAACGAAATAACGCCAACACCCTGATACAAGTGGATGGTGGCGTTACCCTGGAAAATGCTTCAACCCTGGTAGCTGCAGGGGCTAATGTGCTTGTCGCCGGCAGTACAGTTTTTAAAAGTGAGAACCCTCTGCAGGCTATTCAGCAATTGAAACAGGCCTGAATGATCATTCTGTAATTATAATCTTTTGTGTTTGTGTTTCAGTGCCCAGTTCAAACTTCACAATATAGGAAGCTGCCGGTAGCCCTTTAATGCGTATCTGCGACCTGTCCAGCTTGAAACGCTTTATATGATTGCCTTGCAATGAATAAACATCTGCGTAATTCTCCGGGTTGATATAGCGTTCCGGAATGCGGATATTTACCGTTTTGGCTCCCGGATTCGGAGAAGCTACTATGCGCTCTTTACTGTGGTTATCTATGCCAAGTGTGGCGGCATCGAAGAAATGCACTTCGTCATCGCTACCGCAAGGAACTATCAGGAGATCATTTTGATCACAAAAATAGATAAAAGACGGCTCATTGGAAATGGCCCCTGAAACTGCGATATTTGCATTGTCATGATAAAGTGGCGGGCTGTTAACATCTGTGAAGGTGTATACTGCACCCTGATGCCAGGCAGAAAGATAATAGTCGCCATTCGCCGACTGTGTCAGCCCGAAAAAATTATCAATGCCAGTACCTGTTTCATCTACGGTTCCATCATCACGGTTAATGATCTGGAAAGGGGCATTTGATTTAAAAGAAACAACCAGCAGTTTATTGTTTGCATCCAGCAATATGCCGTTCGGTTTATTAAGCGACCATGAATTGGATAAAATACTCGTATCACTGCCGTTTGTAGACATGTAGAAGATCAGGTCGGCCTGTACGTCGGTGATGAAAACACTGTCATTGTTAGCTGTAGCATCAGCTAATTCCTGGGCATTGCTGAAGGTTACTGATTGGGAAATACTGCTGCTGTTCAGGTCGATAATATGGACCTGGTTCCCGTCGGCCACATATAGATTATCTCCGGAGATACACATACCCTTGGGGGTGTTGAGGCCTGAGCTAATGTAATTGGACAGATCATACGTGCCGGGGTCGGCAGCCAGAATGCTGCCACTTCCGGAATTGGAGATCAAATATTGGTCATTAACATGATCATATATGGCTCCTTCCGGATTATCATAGCTTTGAGCTATCAAAGCTCCACTGATAAAGACCATGAGGAAAAAAAAGCATAACTTTTTCATAATGAAAATATTTTTATGATTTACGTATGGGCAAATATACGAAA
>JAWOBQ010000129.1:0-3111 GCA_046484255.1 Bacteroidales bacterium
CATCTTCCATTTTCCAGAAGATTTTCATCTTGCCTGGTAATTTTTACAATTCATTTTACGGCAAATCCAGGCAATTTATTTAATATTTCTAAATCACTTTCATCGATAATCTTTGCAATGTCGATGTATTTCATGTATTTTTTAATTATTTGGGAAAGAACAAAAAAAAAGCAACTGGATTTTTGATTATGCAGCTGCTTAATTTATTGATATTCAAAGCTACGGACGTCCCGGATAAAGTAGGGAACCGCTTAAAGATAATAGGGTCCCGTCGATATCTGGATCTTGCATCGTTTAGGGATTTAAACGATTACCTATCTTTTTTTTGCCGCCCTGAGAATTAATAAACTTGCGACAATTAAAACCGGAAATAAGGGTAGATATAGATCAAATGTACTTTTAAAGGTATCGCTCAGATTTGTGAATTTTCCCAAGTTGTAACAGAAAAACGAAAAAAAAGGTATCAGTAAAACAATAGGAATAATAAGGGTTATTTCTGTTTTGTAATTTTTTTTAATCTTCATTTTGAATTTAATTAAGATACATATGTTGTTGTTTTTCAATAAAAATTACTTCAAGTAACTGTCATCTGTATAGTTCGTAGCGGATTGATAGTGCATCTTTCGGCTGACAGGCAAACCATCCTTGTTTCTGTTTAAATTTTTTTGCTTGCAGAAAAATCTGCAAAAAATTTAGATTACATTCAAAAACTCACCCCGACTTGTCAGGGTGAGTTTCATCTCAGTAATTATTCTTTATTCATTTTTTGAATTTCCTGATTTGCCATCTTTTCCCATATTATAAATAAATGAAGTTGCCCAGCACCCATATGCGATTGAAATTGCTGCAACTGCGATAAGGATACCGCCATTTATATTTTTTAATTCATTTTGGGATATCGGAACAAATAATGTTTTATCCATTTTAGTATTTTTTTTTGATTAATGTTTTTGTCTTGCAATGATCGATGTTAGTTGATTTGTTTTTCCCGGCAGATAAATCGTTCATTTTTATTTGCCCGGAACTGATGTTTCCTTAAAGAATTAAGTTAAGCGTCAGCCATTTGCTCTGCCTAACTCATAAATTACAACACCGGCCACACCCAGCAGAACAAATGCAATTCCTCTTTCGAGCCAAATTTCTTGTTTAGCCGTTAATTCTCCACCATTCCATAATCTTAGCTCATTCTTACCTAATTTCTGTATACCAGGAATTTCAAACTCAAAATTTTTTTCCATGATTTTCAATTTAAGGGTTATTAAAATATTTAATTGGATTAAAAGCGCCCAATCCGTTAGCAAAAATAATTTCGAAAAGTGCCGAAAAAAAGCACTTTGCATATTTTTTTCACGAATGGTTTTTACCGCTCTTTTCAGAGGGACATGTGTTCATTGATTTCAGAATCTTCTTCTCTCCGGATATCTTTCTCCAGCTTTTGATCGATCTGATGATTAATTACGGCAATCTCTACTGATTCGGGGGTGAATTCTTCCTTGCTGAACCATTTTTTTGTGGTTACCAGCAACGTATTTGAAGCCAGGATTTGTATCGGTAAAGTCAGCAGAATGAAAAAGCCGCCGAACAGGATGCCGTAAGCCACGGAGATCGCCATTGGACTAAGAAAGCGGGCTTCCGGACTGCTCTCAAGAACGAGCGGCATGAGACCGGCAGTCGTGGTTACCGTAGTCAGAAAAATGGGACGAAAACGTGACCTGGCAGTTTCCATTGCCGCTTCAAATACCTTGTAGCCCTTCACCAACAGTTGGTTGTATTTCGAGACAAAGATCACAGAGTCGTTTATAATTACCCCTGTAAGTGCAACCAGTCCCCATATGCTAAACATGCAAAGCGGTTCGCTGTGGATGGAGTGCCCCCAAATGGCACCCAGAATACCAAGCGGAATGGACAATAGGATGATTATGCCCTGCCGGAAGGATCTGAAATAGATGATAATGATCAGGGCAATAATGATCAGAGCCACCCCGAAATATTTAAACAGACTTTCTATCTGCTCCTGGGTATCTTTTTTTTGTCCCATGTGGGTGTAAGTGATTTCAGGGTATTTTTTTATAATGCCGGGGAGTATGTTATCTTCCACATTGCTGATGATGGGGGAGATCGAAGCTCGCTCATTTTTCATAAAGGCATCCACACGGATCACCCTTTTCCCGTTGTAGCCATTGATCATACTGAGGGATCTCCCCATGGACATATCCGCAACAGTCGAAAGCGGATAGTTTCCTTGCGGCGTATGTATCAGCATATTTTCCATTTGACCGATAGTCTCCCTGTTTTCTTTCGTGTACCTTACATAAAACCATATTTCATTTTTCCCATCTTGTATACGCTGAGCCAGCGCGCCGTAATACCCCTCCCTGACCTGCTGCATTACAGAAGACTGCGTTAACCCCATGGTGTATGCCTTTGGTTTTAACCTGATCCTGATCTCCTGGCTACCCAGCTGACTGTTATCCGTTATGTTGTAAAGCGCATCCATATCCGAAAGGCTCTCTTTCAGCTCTCTTTTTGCCTTTTCCAGGGTTTCCAGGTCATATCCCAGCAGTCCGATCGATACCGGTGCGCCAAACCGGCTGGCACGGCCACCTGAGGTACCCATGGCAAATTTATAGGCCTCCGGGATTTCTCCGATCTTTTGACTTAATGCTTTCTGGATGGTCTTATCCGTTACCTCCGACTCATTCCCTGAATCCAGGAAAACCCGCATCACGCCGGCATGGGTCCCTGTTTCCACACCATTAAAGGCACTCCCCAAATTGATCTGGGTGGTTTTTATAAACGGCTCATCTGCATCGTATTTCTTCATAAAGTCCTGGTCTACTTCACGAAGTTTATCCCCAATCCACATCAGTTTTTCTTTGGTAAGTGTTTTATTCACCCCCGGTTTCAGTGCCAGATCAATATTGAACATTTCTGCCGGACTTGGCGGAAAGAAAGTAAACGGGATATGTCCGCTGATCACCATGCCCCCGGTGACGATCATCAAACTTGTTATAACAAGCAGCGTGAGCCCTTTGGCCTGCAAAATGCGTTTTAACGCAGGAATATAGATTTGATTTCTCAAAAAATAGATGACCTTGTTTGAGACCTGGC
>JAWOBQ010000182.1:0-4116 GCA_046484255.1 Bacteroidales bacterium
TGATCGCGGGAAAAGATGACGATATTTATACCAAAAGCCTTATCCGGGATCTGGATAAATTAACGGATAACGGTGAAACTTATGTTGTTAAAGGTGCTACATCAGAAACCACTTACGCGAAAGACCGGCAGGCATATTTTGAAAAACTGCAGTCGTTTTTAAGTGAATAAAGATATGGATAAGTCTATATCCATATTGATCCTGCTTGCTTTGCTAAACGGATACCCCGGGCCGGTTCATGCTGCCAAAACAGACAGCACAAGCCAAAACCGCCTGAGAAATCTGCTTATTGCCAAAGGAAGCCTGTATGCAGGTTCCCTGATCGGGCTGAATGCCCTCTGGTATAGCAATTACGAACGTTCTTCTTTTCATTTTAACAACGAAATTGATCACTGGCTACAAATGGACAAAGCCGGGCATATTAAGAGCAGCTATTCATTAAGTCGCTTATCTTCCGATCTTTTCTTTTGGAGCGGTATCCCCTCAAAAAATTCCGCCATTTGGGGCAGTATCTCCGGATTCACTTATCTGACCGTTATTGAAATCCTGGATGGCTTTAGTGCCGGATGGGGAGCCTCTTGTGGAGACCTGACGGCCAACGCTTTCGGGGCCGGCCTTTTCCTTGCCCAGGAACTGGCATGGAAAGAACAAAAATTACAGATCAAGTACTCTTTTCACCGCTCCGCATTAGCAGATAAACGCCCGGAACTTCTGGGAGAAAACTTACCCGTGCAGATGCTTAAAGATTATAATGGAATGACTCTCTGGCTTACCGCTACTCCCGCAATGTTTTTTAAAGAATCATCCATGCCCCTCTGGATTAACCTGGCCTTCGGATATAGTGCCACGGGAATGACAGCAGCAAAAAAAAACCCCGCAGAATGGCAACACATCCCCCGCTACAGGCAATATCTGATCTCGCTGGATATTAACTGGAAGAATATTCCCACAAACTCAAAAACGATGAAATTTATATTTAACACACTGGAATTTATTAAAATACCATTCCCTGCAGTGGAATTTTCTCAACATGGCACAAAAATTCATCCCTTATACTTTTAAAAACTACGCTCAGGGACTCTCTGACACAGCATTAAATAAAGTAAGCAACAAACGGCAGGCAAAGAATCCGCAAATGGATAAACCGGCAAATGGTCTAAAGCAAATAAAACAGGAAAAAACACATCCCTGTAAATAAGATCCGTTAAACAACAATTTTATAAACCTATGACTTTAAAATCAGCCATCCTGTTCATTATATTTTTGATTCCTCAAATGGCAATTTCTCAGGATTGGACGGACAAGTTTTCCTGGTGGAATCAGAAACATAACTGGGATGGAAAAACACACTGGCTGAAATACCTTACATTATCACCGGCATATATGGGGCCAAACGCCTTGCCGGTTCCGGAAATTCAAAATGCCGGGATCAGTAAAACGCCATATCTGGAATATTCCAATAATTATTATTTTGCCCCCGGAGACCACACCCTTGATGCCCATATAAAATTCGTATATCCTTTTAAAGAGCGGGTAAAAATTACCGCCAGCATAGTCCCTGTAGAGTATTTCTGCCTGAAAGACACCCTGCTTCGCGATGAACGTGCTATCCGGCATAAACATCCCCGGGGAATAACAACAGGTGATCTTTATATGAGTACTCATATCCGGATACTCGACAAAGAACGGTGGCCACAGGTAGTTTTGGGGTTTGCTTTCAAAACAGCTTCAGGCGGAAAAACTGATATGGCACGTTATACCGATACGCCTGCTTATTATTTCGATGTGTCATTCGGCCATACCCTGAAATTTCCCGGCAATATCATTGAACGGATCCGCCTCTACGGAATGGGAGGATTTTACGCCTATCAAACCTATAACACACTACACCGCCAGAATGATGCTTTTTTATACGGCTTAGGGATCAATATGAACTTGAAAAATATTTCCCTGGAAAATAAACTGGGAGGATATACCGGTTATCAAAACCTTGGAGACAGACCTATGGTCTGCCGGTTTAAATTTAACTGGCATAAAAAATATGTTAACTGGTTCTTACGTTACCAGTATGGATTAAACGACTTTCCGTATCAGGCAATCGGCTTTGGGTTACAATGGAAGTTGCTAAAAATCAATAAATAAATAATTATGAAGCGAAATGGGTTATGTGTCATTCTGATAGTATTCTTTTTTTCCTGCGACAATAAAGAAGAAAAAGCTTTTGAAAACTACAGGGAAGGATTACGTCATCTGGAGAGAAATCAGGAAGAAAAAGCCTTAGCTGCCTTTGAAAAAGCTATTGATTATGATGATGAACAACCGGAATATTTTTATCATCGTGCCAATATTTTTTCCAACCGGCAAGAATATGATAAAGCGATGGACGATTACAGGAAAACATTACGATTGGATTCTACATATTACGATGCCTGGGCAAATATGGGCACAACCATTTTTTATCAAACCGGAGACAAAGAAAAAGCTTGTCCATACTGGATAAAATCCCATAAACTGGGAAAACCGAACATGGAAAATAAAATCAAACACTGCCCGGATTTTCATCCCGGAATGATAAACCATTAATCGGGTAAAAGGAAAAGCCACTTTATCATTTTTCCTGATTTACAAGGCAAGGCGTATAGCTATTCCTGCAAGGTATTAAACTACCTCATTAAGGTTTACGTAAAATAAGTATTCACCAAGCGTATCGGCATCGTAGGAGTAGTATTCTTATAAAAACAACTTACGCTCTTACCTTCATCAAACATTAAATCGTATATTCAGAATATCCCCATCTTCAACCACATATTTCTTTCCTTCCACGCGAAAACGGCCTTTTTCCTTGCATGCCTGCTCCGATTTGAGTTCCATAAAATCTTCATATTTGATCACTTCAGCCCGGATAAATCCTCGTTGCAAGTCGCTATGTATAACGCCTGCTGCTTGTGGAGCTGTCATTCCACTTTTAATCGTCCAGGCGCGGATCTCATCAGGGCCAATAGTAAAGAATGTTTTAAGGTCAAGCAATTGATACGCTGCCCTTATCAGCCGGTTGATCCCCGGCTCTGAAAGGCCGGCATCTTCCAGAAAAGCCAGACGGTCTTCCGGCGATGCCAGGGCTGCAATCTCTGCTTCCAGTTCCGCAGCGATCACAAGCACTCCTGACTGTTCCTCCTCAATAGCGGCACGTAATTGGGCAACATATTTATTCCCTTGAACAGCAGACTCCTCATCGACATTACAAACATACAAAACCGGCTTATCCGTAACCAAATCCAACTCTTTAATATGTTTTTTCTCTTCTTCTTTGACAGGCAAGCTCCTTGCCGGTTGCAACTCTTCCAGATGCAGCCGGTATTTTTCCAGTACATCCATTGCTTCCCTGGCTTCTTTCTCCCCGCTTTTGGCTTGTTTCCCAAGGCGAAGCATTTTCTTTTCGATCATATTCAAGTCCTGGGCCTGCAATTCTATATCAATATTTTCTTTATCACGAACCGGATCAATGGTCTCTTCTGTATGCGGAATCCTGGCATCTTCAAAACACCGGAGTACATGAAGAATAGCATCCGTACGACGGATATCAGATACAAATTTATTCCCCTCTTTCCCCCCTCCTTTTACAATTCCCGGAATGTCCACGATCTCTACCGTTGCCGGAACTACCTTCTGCGTTGGCTGATACTCCTCCAATTTTTTAAGACGGGGATCCGGAACATTAAACATGCCAATATTGGATTTTTGAGCCATCACACCCATCCCCGACTCAGCACGTTTTGACGACAAACAATTAAATAAGGTGGTTTTTCCAACCTTCGACAAACCAACAATCCCACACTTTAAAGCCATAGCATTCCATTTTTATTAAATAAGGGCAAAATTACGCAATATTCAGTTAACATCTACTATCGGTAAGGGTAGTCAAACACTCTAAATTTTTTAAGCCCTGAACCACAAAAATAACTTTTCAGTGTTTTCCCATAATGGCCGATTTCTTCGTTATGCTCCTATTTAAAACAGTCATTTACCAGAGTTAACTCCTTGTTTTAAATACTTCGCAAGCCCCCGATAAAGGCGGGGCAGGCTCGAACCCGAACATTAAAAACGAAACACTGACAT
>JAWOBQ010000209.1:0-6987 GCA_046484255.1 Bacteroidales bacterium
TTTGAAAATAAGCATTTTCGAAAAATTTAAACATATGAAAAAGCAAAAGACAAAAATATTAATCTTATTTATTCTGTTTATCTCAGTGTACAGTCAAAGCAGGGCAACTATTACAGACTATACACTGAGTGAAAGCGTACAATCTTATACTTCCCTGACAAATTATGATACGATTAGCTTCCACGCTCAGGTCAACGCGAATTCTCAGGTACTGCCGATCGGTTTTGACTTTCCGTTTGAGGGAATCCAGTATTCAAGCTTTTCGGTCAATAGTAACGGACTGATCAAATTAGGGGATACAGCTATAAGCGGTGATCATTCGAACAATAATTTGGATAATGCATTATCAGGTAATTATCCTCTTATCGCTCCTTATTGGGATAAGCTCATGCTGCCTCAAAGTGATTCTTCCGTAGTTTATACTATGACGGGAACTGCCGGTAACCGCATACTGAAAATTGAATTCCGGAATGTCGGTTTACTACAGGGAAGTGCAAATAATCCCAAGCAAAAGGGAGAATACAATTTCCAGGTATGGTTGTATGAAAGTAATGGAAATATTGAATTTTATTACGATAATATAGATCCCTCGCCCAATCAAGAATCCGGGTCTATCGGGATTGCCTCGCATAATGGCACTGTTGCCGCAGATGGAAACTATACCAGGACGACATCAGACCCGGCAAACCATACTTTTCCGGATAGTGATGTCAAACTCGTTTTTTCTCCTGACCTTATGGTGATTGAGGAACAGGAAACCATTCACCCGGACTTATCCGATGTTGCTCCGGATGATACAAATATACGTGTTTTGCGGGTCAATGTAAAAACTTCCGGGAAAAATCAACCCATTACGATCGATACTATGGTATGGAACTTAAATGGCACCGATAATTTATCCGATATAGAATCCGTCAAATTATTTACAACAGATTCTTCATTTGCATTCCATACCACCAAGCAGTTGGGAAACACGATCAACTCACCTAACAATACATTTTCTTTTGATAGTCTTTCCAAAACGTTAACAGAGGGGGATAATTATTTCTGGTTAGTCTATGATATCAGTCCTACAGCTACAAAAGGTAATTTTGTGGACGGACAGTATTCTTATGCTACAGACACCCAGGGTAATCAATACTCCCCGGCTATTAATGATCCAGCAGGCTTGATAAAAATTAGCGGTCCGATGGCCTTTGAAGATGCTACAGCTTATCATCAGGGACAGGACTTATATATAGACTCTACCGATAATCCGGTTTTAAGGATTGAAGTTAATACAACCCAGGCTCAAAATCCTTTAGAAATCACTGAATTTATTTTTAATACATCAAACTCGGATAATCCTGCTACCGATATTGCGCAGGCCAAATTGTTTTATACCAGCTCATTTACAACATTTAATACCAATCAGCAATTGGGCAATTCCGTTTCCCATCCTGACGGGAATTTTAGTTTTCAAACTTCACTCCAACTGGAATCCGGCAGGAACGTCTTTTGGTTAACGTACGATATTGAGTCCAGTGCAACTCCCGATAATATTGTTGATGCACTCGCTGAATCCATTACAATTGACGGAAATACGCAACCCATCGCAAATCCTGATTCCATAAATGAAAACCTTATTTTTAAAATTGATCTTCAATGGGTTGGAGGGCACGGGAAAAATAAGGTTTCTTGGAACAACAAACATAACTGGAACCCCAAACAGGTGCCATCAGCCGCGCATAATATTGTTATTCCTGCTAATGTAAATTATATGCCAATAATTGATAACGGAAATCAAGGAAACTGTAACAACCTGATTATCCATAAAAATGCTAAACTCACAAATCATGGTGCCCTGAATGTAAATTCCTCAATCCAAAACAACGGTACACTTAATCAAAATCCGAATTCCGTCAGTTATATAACAGGAAATATTACAAATAACGGTAGCGCAAATTTAGGTTCAAAGGTTGTTTTTAACGGTAATAAAAACCAATCCATCCATTCCAACAATGATCTTACATTCGAAGAGTTTATTATCAATAAATCAGATGGAAATGTAAACGCTCATACCGATATCCTGGTTAATACTCAAATGGATATCCAAAACGGAAAAGTGAATCTCGGAAATCATAATCTTATTATTGATAAAAATGCTGATATTATCAATGGGACAGCCAATTCCTATATTATCGCTGCCGGGTCGGGAAAAATTAGTCAGGAAATTAGCCAGACCGGAACTCCACGGAATTTTCCGGTAGGGAATAATAAAAGTTACACTCCTTTTGAAATCACGATTAACAATGCCTCTTTAGACGCGGATGCCAGTATTTCCATTAACGTTTCCCCAAATGCTCACCCGGAAATGAAGGACACGTCCTATCTTAAACAATACTGGACGGTAAAACCAATCGGCATTTCCGGCAACATCGACTACACTGTCAGTTACCAATTTGATCCGAATGATATTTCCGGAAATTTACCGGAATTGATACCGACAAAAGAAAATGACGGTACTGTAATCCAGGGTGGATACGTGGATACTAACAATAACACAGCGATCTGGGAAAATATCACAAGCTTCAGTAACTTTTCATTGATGAATCAAACAGATGATGATCCGTTACCGGTAGAATGGCTGGATTTTCAGGTCCAAAATGTTAACGACCGTGTTGAGTTATTCTGGAAAACAGCTACCGAAACAAATAATCATTATTTCGTAGTAGAACATTCTGAAAACGGAGACGGTTTTGAGGCAATCGGTAAAATTGAGGGAGCGGGAAATTCAAATGAACTCAAAAACTATACTTACGATCATACGCCAAAATCTTCCGGAACACACTATTACAGGATTAAACAAGTAGATTATAACGGCCGGTATGAATATAGTTCTATTGAAACAGCCAGGGTGGGACAAAAAGAATCGCTGAAAGTTTATCCGAATCCGGCCAGGGCAAATCAGGAAATCACACTGAAGATACCGGCAAACATTGACAAACTCCGCATTATCAATTCCGCAGGAAAAACCATCCATATCATCACACAACCCGCTAAGCAGGAGCTATTTATTCCCTCCGAATCCGGAATATATTTTATTCAATTGTTTGATGGCCGGGAAAATCAAAGCAAGAAGCTACTTGTCAATTAAACCTTTGTTTTATCAGCTGAACGAAAAAAACATCACCAAAACCACCCCTGAAAAATCCCTGATATCATTTTATCCGGTAGGCATTATATAGGGGCGGTGTTAAAAGTTAAAGCTTAAAAAAGCGGCTCTTTAACAATTATTCGTTAAAAACTTTAATGGATTTTGGAAAAATCTCCCCGAATGAGATTATCTTTGTACAATGTCCTGTAAAAAAGAGTGGAATCACTTATGAAAACGCTTATCAACAAAATACCACGGTTTATCCGGAATAAATATTTCATCACCTTCATAGTATTTGTGGTGTGGATGTTATTTTTTGATCAAAATAATATGATTTCCCAGTACCGGCTCACAAAAAAGGTTAATGAATTACAACAGGAAAAGGAGTTTTATGAGACCGAAATCAAGAAAGACCGAAAAGCAGCTGCCGATCTTAAGAGCAATATTGAAACACTTGAAAAATATGCACGGGAAACTTATCTAATGAAAAGAGAAGATGAAGATATTTTTCTGATTGTAGAAGAAGAGGCAGACTAAAGGTTGTCTATGGAAAAAAAAGATTACGCGATAAACTTTGCATATTGAGCTTAAGATTATTTATCGCGATTAATTTTAAAGTTTGAATTTCAATCAGGAGTCCAGTCTAAAAAGGTCATATTTGATTTTCAGCGGTTTACCCCGAACCCTAAAGAGTGAAGCCGCTGAAAATCAGCCTCCCTTTAGGGTTGGGATAAAGCTGATTTTTAGCGGCTGTGATAAATTTAGTGTTTTTAGACCGGACTCAATCAGTGAATCCAAAAGTCACAATTTTTTAACTCCCTCAACCATTTGTGTCTACTAAATAGTGTCTGTCTATAAAGTCGAGTGTTTGATTCATAATGTTCGAGTTCAAGGCTTGCCCCGTTTTTATCAGGTGTTTACCCTGTTTCTTTTATCGGGGCTTGCGAAGTTTTTTATCATACGATGCATTTCAATCACTTTTTAATTCAAATCGACACCTTGGTCATATCGGTTAAGTTCTTCATTCTTAAGGAAAAAAGAAGAGTGCTTAATCGTTTGAGTGGAAACTACTGTCTATCAATCATTTATTAGAATTCATTCCGGTCTATCAAGGTTCTGCTTAAACGGGGTCTACATCTGCCAATACTCTTACCGGCCGGTATTGCTCTTCTTTATTAAGCGCATGTATTTCCTCCCGGATAATTTGTTTTATGCGTGATTTATCATCATTATTGGCGATCTTCACCATGATATTGCGCAGGTAGTATGTTCTGATCCGTGCTACTACGGGGAATTCCGGGCCCAATATACGTTTTCCGAGTTTCGCTCTCAATGCTCCGGCAAGAATTTTTGAAGCCATAAAAACCCTTTCTTGTTCTTTATGTTTCAGAGTTAAGCGTATAAGGCGGTAATATGGCGGATATTTAAACAGTTTTCTTTCCTTCAACTGCTTATCAAACATTGCTTTATAATTGTTTTCCATAGCATATTGTATCACCGAATGATTTGGTTGCCGTGTTTGGACGATCACTTTTCCACGTTTATCTTTTCTGCCTGCTCTTCCACTAACCTGCGCAAGCAACTGGAATGCCCGCTCAAAGGCTCTGAAATCAGGGAATCCAAGCATATTGTCCATATTCATTACGCCGACCAGGCCCACATGGTCAAAATCCAACCCTTTTGTAACCATTTGTGTGCCCACCAGAATATCCACCTTTTTGGCTTCAAAATCACTAATAATTTTATAATACGCATTTTTTGATCGTGTAGAGTCCAGATCCATTCGTGCTATACGTGCCCCGGGGAAATGATGTGGGAGGTCCTCCCCGATCTTTTCCGTGCCAAAGCCATGCATCTTTATCTGTGTACTATGGCAAACGGGGCATTCTGCAGGGACTTTAGCCTTAAATCCACAATAATGACACAACAAATGCTTCTGATATTTATGATATATCAAGCCCACATCACAATTCTTGCATTCCGGCATCCATCCACATTGAAAACATTGAACCCGAAGCGAAAACCCTCTGCGATTCTGAAAAAGGATCACTTGTTGTCCGTTTTGCAAACAGTTTTTTATGGCTCTCAGCAGAGCCAGGGAGTAATGGGCATACATCTGTTTATTTTTAGCGGCAGCAACCAAGTCTACTACTTGAATTTCAGGCATCTGTATATCCCCATACCTGCTAAAAAGTTCAACCAGGTAGTATTTTCCGGCTACGGCATTCGCATAACTTTCTATCGACGGTGTGGCAGAGCCCAACAAGACAGAAGCCCCAAACAGTTTCCCCAGATATATGGCCAGGTCTCTGCCCAGATACCGCGGAGCCGGATCATACTGTTTATAAGAACTGTCATGCTCTTCATCCACAATTACCAGGCCCAGCTCACAATATGGCAAAAATAAGGCAGACCGCGCCCCGACAACCAGCTTACGCTTATTTTCCAATACTGAATTCCAGGTTTCCGTACGCTCCTGCTCATTAAACTTAGAATGATACACAACCACTTCATCCCCAAAATATCGTGTCAGGCGGGTAATAATCTGGGTGGTAAGCGCGATCTCCGGCAACAAATACAAAACCTGACGCCTCTTTTTAAGCTGCTCCTCAATTAAATGAATATACAGCTCGGTTTTTCCACTGGAAGTAACTCCATGTAGCAAAGTAACTTTTTCCTGTGCAAACCCGCTGTTAATTTTTTCTAAAGCCTGCTTTTGCTCTTTACTAAGTACAATATTATTTACCTCCGCTTCGGCTTGAAAACTATCCAGGCGAGTGACAACTTTTTGCTCCTGCTCAAGTATCCCTTTATCGACTAAGGCCTTAATCGCCGAATTATACCTGGTTTCATTTCCCGTAAGCCCCTTTTTAGCTATTAAGCCTTCCCGCTCTTTTCCTGCTTTACTCAAAAAAAGCATCAGCAACTCCATCTGCCGGTGTGCATTTTTGTTAAAATTATCCAGCCGATCGCTGAGTTTTTTTTCTGAGCGCACATAAGGCTCTGCCAATTTGAGAAAAGTTTCTTTTTTTGGCTTAAAGCCCTGATTCAGTTCCTCCTGCATTATCACCGCTTCCTTTTCTATAAGGTTCTTGATCAGTGGCATCACATTCTTATAGCCGGTAACAGCACTCACTTCCTTAATGGTTAAGGCTGAGCGCGAAGCCAGATTTTCAATAACCTTATGCTCTGCCGCGGACAAGTCACTGACCAGCCCATCGTAGGCCGGATGAAGTTTGATCCTGGACTCGCTGGCCAGCTTCAGGGCACCTGGTAAAGCCGCATTCATAGTTTCTCCCATAAACGCCATATAATAATCCGATACCCACCTCCATAATTTTAAATGAATTGCCTTAACTACAGGCTTGGTATCCAGTATGTTTATAATGTCCTTTGCCTTATATTTCAGCGGTTCACGCTGGTGTAACTCCAAAACCAAACCGGAATATATCTTATGGCGACCGAACGGTATCACGACACGCTTGCCCCGGGCCACTTCATCACGATAGTCTACAGGTATCCGATATGTAAATGTTCCCTGAACCGGAACTGGCAGTAAAATTTCGGCAAATAAAGGCTTTTTCTCATCCATGATCTATAATGATAATATACGCGCCATCTCAAGCATAGACTTGTTGATCTGTTGATGATGCTTAACCGATTTGCAAAACGGGGTATACACAATATCCTTGTTTAGTTTTCCCACCATCACGCCATAGATATTATTCAACAGCGCTTTTACCGCTTCATAGCCCAGAGTACTGGCCAGCACCCGGTCCATGCAAGAAGGAGGGCCCCCACGCTGCACATGCCCGAGTACGGTAACACGAGTGGAATAGCCCTTAAAATGC
>JAWOBQ010000162.1:0-9227 GCA_046484255.1 Bacteroidales bacterium
TTCCTTCATCTGTTCATCAGACAAAACGGGAGTCATAATGAAAACGGTCTCGTAACGATTCGTCATTGTGCTTTTTAATTTTTAATGATATATACTATATTCTAATATCCGGAGCGCAAAAGTAAAACTTTTTTTGATATCTGCAAAGTAATTTTTGATCAATAATTTAATGAGTCTGCTCTAACCTGTATTATTCATGCATGAGGTTTAGGTCAGATGCAAGGCGCCGAAAGTTGCAGATATCGTAATCTATTTCAAGGCTTTCGAAACGCAGCAGATGGCCTGAAATTAATGCAGTCGTAAAAAATAAATAAAAATATAATTTTATCTGTATTTTTGTATTACTATTGATAACCAATTAAATATAACTTTTTATTTATTTTTTATAAATAATGCAGGCGAAACATAAAAAATTTATCACAGTCGCTGAAAATCAGCTTTGCTTCATTCCTCAAAGGTGGCTGTTCTTTATATGTTTAAAACTATAATAAATGCTGAGGCAGGCCTGAAAACTCAAAATCTATTACACCGGCTGAAAATCAAATATGGCCTTTTCAGAGCGGATTCTTTACTATTAAGCCCAGGCTTGTCTGTGTATTGCCTGATACTTGTTGGATTAGATTAAAGCCAGCTTTACAATTGCCGGGGGGGGACTTGCCTTCCGGAATAGATCAGGTATAATGCTCCCAGGAGCATCATAAAAATGCCTGTATAAACTACGGGTAACCAGGGGTCTTTGCTGACTTGAAAGATACTGCTGGGTGACCATCTTCCCAGCCGTGCGTCATAACTGTGCTGGTATATGGCCCAGCCTGCATATCGATAAGGTTTATTGACCTCTATCCGTACATTTTTAACCGTTGGGGTTCCGTTTTCATAGATCGTAATATCCGACCGGTATTTTTGCACTTTTGGTTGCAGTGCCCCTACAACATAGTTGTTATCAAAATAGAGAAAGCTGGCTTTGTGCATAAAATTATCCGTTGATATCCATCCTTCCACGGTATCGTTATTGTGGAATACTTTTACCTTAGCAGCATGGACGCTGCCAAAGGTGTCCGATTCAATGAAAAGACTGTCTTTAAACACGGCTTTCTCATAATATTGCTCGACGTGAAACTCCAGGTGCCGGAGTTTTCCTGTTTTATTTGCATGGATACGGGGCAGTTTTCCGTCTTCCGGGCTAATGGCTTCACCACTTTTCCGGTTGTATAATATCATCTCCGGTGGATATTCTTCGATTTGAAAGTCGTTGAGTTTCATTTGAAAAGGCAGCTTATACTTTTGGTTGTGTTCATCTACTCCAATACTGCTAATATCACCTTCTTCCACAGGTACTGAAATTCTCAGCATGTCACCGGTTCCTGCCGATCCGGCCAGTATAATGATAAACAGACCGGCATGATTCAGGAAAAAGGCCAAATTCCGGATGGTCATTTTTTGGGTCATTCGTTTGATAATAGTGTATCCCAGAATCATCAGCAATAGGATGCTGCTGAGCATAAAGGGGTAGCTGGCTTTAATATGCGTGAGCCCCAACTTGTTGATCGTTTCTATGGGGTGAGGTTCCTGGGCGATAAAGCCCATTATCAGGCTTAAGAATGTGTAAGCGGAAATTGCTGCGATCGTCATCGGAATACCGGTAAGAACAGTAATGACTGCGGTATTCTTAAAGATAAAATAAGTGAATATCAGGTATCCCGTAAATAATACCACGATGATCAGGTTAAGCGGGAAAGAGGGCATCGCCAGGCTGCTGCTGTTACTGAAGTATTCCAACATAAAGCCGGCAATCAGAATTATCAACAGGGACGAAAAGCTTTTTTGATATTTCCAGTTTTGATTCATTGCGATTAAGGTATTTTGATCTTCGGTTGATTTGAAATGTTTCCAGGGTTTTGTTGCTTGTTAGTAGGTGTGTATGCTCGATTGTGTGGATGGGAGGTAGTTTACGCCAAACCAGCATATTAACAGAAAGATCATGGCAAAGATAAGAATCCAGAAAGGGATGATATACTTTCCTTTATGTCTATGCCTGAAATGTATGTAGAGCAGATAGACCAACCACGTGATAAGCGACCAGGTTTCTTTGGGGTCCCACGTCCAGTAGTGGCCCCAGGCTTCTTTGGCCCAAAGTGCACCAAATAGAAGCCCGAAAGTTAAAAATGCCAGTCCGATATATACCAGATTATCTGCGTATACCAGCGATTCTTTGGCCGATTTATCGCTGTTTTTGTTTTTCCAGAACAGATAAAGCTCTTTGGCTGCTATAATGGTTGCAGCTGTTAAAAGGGCATAGGCAAAGATATATACGATCACATGCGGTATAAACCATGGACTTTGCAGGGCCGGCATTAGGGTTTGGTCAAAAGTGCCGGGTTTAAAACAGATGATCAGTAAAAAAATTGCCGCAATGGTCTTGCTGTACAACAGTATCCATTTAAACTTCCAGAGGTGATAAAGAACAAGCCCGACAACAGACAGAAAAATGCCGTACCATAATCGCGTCTCGCCAAGCGATCGAAAAGGGGGCCGTTCCAGATTTACCCATAATTGGATGGTAAAAACGGCCAGTACCCCGAACCCTAAAAATAACAGTATCTGTGAAATCCGTGTATAGCGCTTCCCCGGTATGTATAAAAATATCAGCCCTGCGATCCATAAAGCAAGCACGATTATTAGATAATAAGGGTAATGTTGCCAGGTCATAACATATTGAATTATGCATTTATTGAATTTAATCGCTGAGCTTTGGTCTGTTTTCGTGTGAAAAAAGTGAGCCGCCGCTGTTGCGTGTATTTATGGTTCAGGAGGTTGTGTTTTAACCCGTACAGAAAATGCAGGTTTTTTGCCCACTCGAAACCAGGATTGTACTTGATGGGTGTTAATGCAATATTTTAATTTTTATGGAACAAAAATATAATTATTTTTAGGAGGCCGGTCTAAACACACAAAATTTATTACACCCGCTGAACATCCGTTTTGTCATCTCTAAAAACTTTCTGATTTTCAGATGGATTTATTCTTTAAGGTAGGGCAAAAAGCGGTTGAAAATAAAATGTGCTCTTTTCAGACCGGCCTCTTTATATTTTTATTATTTTCGGCTGTCGCCAGAGAGCCGATTTTTTATATTTTTGCGAGAAACAATGTATGAGTCCGGTCTAAAAACACTAAATGTATCCCAGCCGCTAAAAATCAGCTTTACCCCATCCCTAAAGGGAGGCTGATTTTCAGCGTCTTCACCCTTTAAGGTTCGGGGTAAAAAGCCGGTGAAAATCAAATGTGACCTTTTTAGACCGGACTCATGTATTGAAGAACCTAAAAATCTAATATTATGGTAAAAACAAATTACAATAGGCTGATGATCAAATGTATAAAAAACAAACATTTAAAAACGTGGATTATACAAAGTCTTCTTTTTGTAGCGATTGGCATATTCTCGTTGAATGTAAAGGCCCAGCAGACGGGCAGTTTTACGGACAGTGTTTCGTTCATGGGTAAAAACCGGGTTCTGGCGGGATATGTTCCTACCAGTTATGATTCTACCACGAGCTACCGTTTGATGATATCTCTTCACGGATTGGGTGATAATGCTGTTAATTTCCGGGATGCATTGATCAATTCACTGAACTGGGAGACTGTTTTCCTCAATACGGTGTTTATATGTCCGGATGGCGGTGACGACCAGAATAAAGATTTTTATACTCCTTCGGGTTATCAGGATATTATACAAAAAGCGATTGATTATGCCGTACAGCATTATAATATTGATACCAGCAATATTATTTTGGAAGGTTTCTCGCTTGGAGGGCGCAGTGCCTTAAAGTATGGCCTGGATAATCCGCAGCAATTCAAAGGGCTTTTGTTAAACACACCTGCCATACAAGGATTGGGCGATGCATTAAACGATCCGAATGCCGGGGTCCATTATGATTATACGAATGCTTCACAAGTGCCTATATATGTTACGTTAGGTGGAGATGATATTATCTATGTTATTAACTGGAAAAAACCCGCTGAACAGTTAAAGAAACATAATGCAATCCTTAAAACAGTTGAAGTAAGTGGCTTAGGGCATACCATTCCCGGAAGCTCATACATTGACCCTGCTGTTGCATTTTTCGATAATCCGGCATCCGCCGATTACGATCTTGATCTTTTTCAGATTGATATGGAGGACCGCATCTGCGATACCACTATAGCACCCGGCTGTTATATCCGGAATTTGGGGGATCAGGCAATTACTTCAATAGATATTAAGTATGTTATCGATGGGGATTCCGGAGTGTATAACTGGAATGGAAATATAGGAATGTATGAACATGCCCTAATTCATATGGATCCAATAAATATAAGCCCGGGAGAAAAAACGCTTGAATTGAGTATTGACACTGTTAATACCTCCCATAGCGATACCATAATGCATAATAACAGCCTTTCAAAAACCATTGATGTGGCAACCTCCGGGAAAACATTACCTTTGGCGGAAGGGTTTGAAGGAGCTATGGAAAACTGGATCTTAGAGCAAACCGGAAGTATTTTTTCCTGGTATTTGGATGAAGATGTGCAAAAAGACGGGCAATATTCCATCGCATCTTTTAATACTATATTATTGTTTTATACCGATGGATATACGGAAAGTTTTATGTCTCCCGTTCTTGATCTTACTACTGTCAGTAACCCTGCAGTCTCTTTTGATATTGCTTTTAATTATCATAAATATACGCCTCCGTATTTTTCTTCGGAAATGTATTTTGCAGATACCCTGATTGTTTCGGTTTCTACCGATTGCGGTCAAACGTATCAGCAACTGTATAAGAAAGGTGGGGATGAGTTAGCCACCACTGCAAACCCAATATTGAACCCCTTGAATATCCAGAATTGTTTTTTCCAGCCCGGGAATAATGAATGGAGAGTTGAAGAAATTGACCTGTCGTCTTTTTCCAATGAAAAAGAAGCTATAGTGAAATTTACCTGCAAGTCAAATATGGGGGGCTCTATGTATATAGATAATATTAACTTTGATGTTTTTTCCCCTGTCTATGAAAAACAAAGCCAACCGGAGGATGTACGTGTTTTTCCCAATCCTGCCCAAAACAAGGTTAGCATACAAACCGGAAGCTCTGAAAAAAAGATCAATTTGGTAAATATCTATGATATGTCCGGCAAAAGAGTACTCAGCAAGGAAAATTTACAGCATGATATAGAGCTTGATGTTCGTATGCTTTGTGATGGATTGTATATGATAGAAGTGATTGCCGGGGATGAAAAGAACTATGAAAAACTGATTATAAAAAAATAAACAATGAGTCCGGTCTAAAAACACTAAATGTATCCCAGCCGCTAAAAATCAGCTTTACCCCATCCCTAAAGGGAGGCTGATTTTCAGCGTCTTCACCCTTTAGGGTTCGGGGTGCGCGCAGGGAATGATGCGTTGAGGCGTTGATGCGTTAATGCGATGATGCGAGAGGTCGAACGAAGCGACTTAAGAGAACGAAGAGACTTAAGCGACTTAAGAGAACGAAGCGACTAAGAGAAAAAGCAAACCCCTGGTGAAACAGCTCCTAACGTCGCATTTAACGGTTTACCCCGTTGAATTGCGATAGCAATATTCAATCGGGGGGCAAGCAAGGAACAAGGAACAACGAACAAATTTAAACATATGAAAAAAGATGCTGTACTATTAGGTCGTATCGGGATATTGCTTCCCGCGGCACTTGTTGTGCCTTTACTTAATAATCTGGCAGGGATAGGCCTGATTGTTTTGCTGCTGTTGTCTCATTATTATTTTGCTAAAGTATATGAAAAACCCCTGATCTTTCGTGCTGCCCTGGCCGGCTATATGTTGCATGTAATTCTGAGTGCTGTATTTATTTTTTTTGTTTTCAAGTCATTACTGAGTCAGGAAGCAGATTCTCTTGTTGCCGGTTTTAAGCAGTTATCGGAGGGTTTTTTCGGGGCAAGAATATTTCCGGGCAGTATTCAAATCGTGTTCCTTATTATCGCTTTAGTTATCGGTTTTGTCTTGATTTATATATCTTTACGAAGCCTCTCCAAAGCCACAGACGTAAAATATTTTAACATTGCAGGTTTGTTGTACCTTATTGGCTCTGCCGGATTACTTATTTATTACATCGGTATTATTGTTATGCTGGCAGGGTGGATATTTCATATTATTGCATACTTTTCAGTAAAGCCTGAAAGGGAAATGCAAAACGAAGCAGTCTAATGTAAATCAGTTATTAAAATTGAACAGAAAAGCCAACGACAAATCACCGGAAGCTAAGGCCGAAGGGAGTAAGAGGAGAAATGCAGCCGCCGGTTCCCGTGAGGGTACGGGCCCGGGTATTGTCATTAAACGCAGCAGTGTTCATAATTTAAAGCAGTTAAGTGTTTCGATCCCGCGCAATAAAATGGTTGTGATCACCGGTGTTTCCGGTTCGGGCAAGTCATCTCTGGCTTTTGACACGCTTTATGCAGAGGGGCAGCGGCGATATGTGGAAAGCCTGAGTTCATATGCGCGGCAGTTTTTGGGGCGCATGGAAAAACCTGCAGTTGAATATATAAAGGGAATATCTCCGGCTATAGCCATCGAACAAAAGGTCAATACGCGTAATCCACGTTCCACGGTGGGTACATCGACGGAGATATATGAGTATCTGAAATTGTTATTTGCCCGCATAGGGCAGACATTTTCCCCTGTCAGCCATCAAGCTGTGAAGCGGCATAAAGTAGCTGATGTGATGGATTTTTTAAAAAAGCAACCGGCAGGCACGAAAGTGATGATCCTGGCACCGGTGAAGATCAAGACCGGCCGGAGCGTGAAAGACGCTTTGGAGATCATACAACAGCAGGGCTTTGCACGGGTAAAGATCAATGGTGAGGTGCTTCGTATTCCGGATATGTTAGAAGATATTGCGAAATATCAAAAGATCACAGAGATTTGCCTGGTTATCGACCGGGTAAAGGTGCATCATGATGAGCAGCAGTGGGCAAATCGTGTGGCAGACTCCGTTGAGACTGCCTTTTATGAAGGACATGGGGAATGCTGGGTGGAAATTATTAACGAGAGTGAGATTGCAAAGCATCAGTTTTCCAGTAAGTTTGAGCGGGATGGCATTGTTTTTGAAGAACCGGGCGTGAATTTCTTCAGTTTTAATAATCCTTTTGGGGCCTGTAAACGGTGTGAGGGGTATGGAAGTATTATTGGCATTGATGAAGACATGGTGGTGCCCGATAAGCGGTTATCCGTGTATGAGGATGCCATTGCTCCGTGGCGGGGCGAAAAAATGAGCAAATGGAAAAAAGCGCTTATCCGGAATGCCCATTATGTTGATTTTCCTGTACATAAGCCTTACAATGAACTGAGCCGCAGTGAACGCAAATTATTATGGGAGGGCTGCCAACATTTTAAAGGGATCAATGCATTTTTTGAATATGTGGAGCGCAAAGCCTATAAGATCCAATTTCGGGTGATGTTGTCGCGGTATCGTGGCAAAACGGAATGTCCGGAATGTATGGGGACACGGCTGCGTAAAGATGCCGCTTATGTCAAAGTGGGAGGGAAGTCTATTGTCGATTTGGTACTTACGCCGGTTAGCGAGCTTCTGGAATTTTTCCGGCAGCTGGAGTTGAGCCGGCATGATTATACGATTGCCAAACGTTTGCTCATAGAGATCACCAATCGGTTGCATTTTCTTTTAGATGTCGGCTTAGGGTACCTTACCCTCAACCGTGTTTCTTCTTCGTTGTCAGGAGGAGAATCTCAGCGCATCAACCTGGCCACATCCCTGGGCAGCAGCCTGGTAGGCTCGATCTATATCCTGGACGAACCCAGTATCGGCTTACACCCGCGGGATAATCACAGGCTTATCAGGGTCTTGAAAAAACTCAGGGACCTGGGCAATACCGTGATTGTTGTAGAACATGATAAGGATATTATGCAGGCCGCCGACCAACTGATTGATATTGGCCCTGAAGCCGGTATTTATGGAGGAGAGCTTATTGACCAGGGAAATTATCAGGAAATAATGCAACGAAAAAAAGGGCTTACCGGCCAGTATCTGGCGGGGAAGAAAGAGATCCGGATCCCGGCAAATCGCAGAAAGTGGAAGGACTATATCAGGGTGGAAGGAGCAAGCCATAACAATTTGAAAAATATAGATGTCAATATACCTTTACAAGTGTTGACTGTGGTAAGTGGTGTTTCAGGCAGCGGGAAAACATCCCTGGTTAAGGATGTGTTTTTTATGGCTCTTAAAAAGATGCTTGGAGGCTATGCCGGAAAAACCGGCGCGCATAAGGCATTATCGGGTGATATTCAACGTTTGTCGGATATAGAAATGGTTAGCCAGAACCCTATTGGCAAGTCTTCCCGTTCCAATCCCGTAACCTATGTGAAAGCATTTGATGATATCCGCGGATTATTTGCACAGCAGCCTCTGGCCAAAAGCCGGGGATATAAGCCCGGTTTTTTCTCTTTTAATGTTGAAGGGGGGCGTTGTGAAACGTGTAAAGGAGAAGGGAAGGTGAAGATCGAAATGCAGTTTATGGCCGATCTGGAGCTGACCTGTGAGGCCTGTAACGGAAAGCGCTATAAGAAAGAGATACAGGATGTACAATACAAAGGGAAAAGCATTAGCGATATCTTGGATTTATCTGTCCGCGAGGCTTTGGAATTTTTCAGCCAGGATAAGCATTCCGGATTTGAGCGGCGAATAATAGAAAAACTCCATACATTGCATGAAGTCGGGCTGGGATATGTGAAGCTGGGGCAGTCTTCAGACACGCTCTCCGGTGGCGAGGCACAACGGATCAAACTGGCTTATTTTCTCTCGCTTGGGTTTAAGGATAAACCCTTGTTTTTTGTTTTTGATGAGCCCACTACCGGTCTGCATTTTAACGATATCAACAAGCTTTATGCTTCTTTTGAATCCCTGATCCGTAAAGGGCATACTGTGTTGGTTATAGAGCATAATATGGATGTAATAAAATGTGCAGACTGGGTGATAGACCTGGGCCCGGAAGGGGGGGATAAAGGAGGCGAGCTGGTATATGAGGGCACTCCTGAGGGGCTGGCCGAATGCCGGAATAGCTATACAGCTAAATTTCTTATCCTTTCCAATCCCAAAGACCGTTAATTTTTTTCAAAACAATTTGTGAGTCCGCAAAGTCGAGGGGTTTGATTCAGAATGTTCGAGATCAAGGCTTGCCCCGTTTTTATCGGG
>JAWOBQ010000235.1:0-3974 GCA_046484255.1 Bacteroidales bacterium
CATTCATGGCAACCGGCCAAGTTGCCGAGATAGACGTCAGAAAGCAGGCTATAGAAATATTCCCTGAGCATCATTATCAAAATGGCGGGGTAAAAATTGACGAAAATGCCAGAACTACCATAACCGGACTTTACGCGGCCGGCGAGGCAGCCGGCGGTGTGCACGGCGGAAACAGGCTGGGCACCAATTCCTTGGCCGATTTAGTGGTGTTTGGCAAAATATCAGGGGAACATGGGGCTGAATATGCCAAAAATGTTAAACGGCCAAAAATTGTTAAAACTCAGCTGGAAGAAGAGGTAAATGCCATTCGCAGCCCACTGGGAAGGGATTCGGGCGTAAGTCCCTACGAATTTTCCAAAAAGCTGCATGATGTCATGTGGGAAGAAATGCATATTGAACGGAGCGGAAAAGGTTTGAACAGATGCCTGGAAGTAACCGCTGAGGTAGCAGAGCAGTTTAAAAATGTGTCTATCCCCGGCAAATCTTTATATTTAAATGACGCATGGACAACAGCTATGGAAGTTCGCTCCAGAATGGTAGTGGGCGAGATCATGACCAGAGCCTCCCTGTATCGCACGGAAAGCCGCGCGGCGTTGTTTAGAAACGATTACCCGCATGTAGATCGAAAGCAATGGGATAAAAATGTGATCGTCAAGATGGAAAACGGCGAAATGAAGCTGGAAACCTCTCCGGTTGTGGTAACGATTTGGCCCACTGAAAAGATTGACTTGGTCAAATTTCCAGTACCGGGCGAAGAACACGAACCCGGCGCGAGGGTTTTTTGTGAAGTCTGAAGACCATTGTAAACTTTTATATTAAAAACGATTCTGTGGTTCGAGCCTAGTTCACGTAAAAAAGGAGTCAACGATGTCGGAAAATATAACGATCAAAATATACCGGTATGATCCGGAGAAAGAAGCGGAAGGCGGGCTTGTGCAATACTCGCTGTCCAAGCTGCCGGGGATGAGAATACTCGGGGCATTAAAAGCCCTCAACGATCAAGGCCATAACATTTCGTTCCGGTATAATTGCGAGGAATGGGAATGCGGGTCGTGCGCTGTTTACATCAATGGCAGCAAATCGGTTCTGGCCTGTAAGACCGAAGTTCAAGATGGAATGGTTATAGAACCTGTACCGGATTCAAAGGTTTTGAAAGATCTAATTGTTGATAGAGAAAAGGAGAATAAGAAGCAGGCCGAGTTATATCAAGTCCCCGGAACCAAGATCGGATCGGAATTGAGCTATGAGGTTCAAAACAGAATGTGGAAAGCCATCACTTGTATGGAGTGCGGCATCTGCCTTGCTTCATGCCCGGTTCTGCATACTGCTGGCGGTTCATACACATATAGCGGTCCTGAGTTTATGGTTCAGTTATTTAGATCCGAGCTTGATACGCGGGTAGATAAAAACTCCCTTGAAACAAGCAAAAACGAGGGTATCTGGGAGTGCACCGTTTGCAGGCATTGCGTTGAAAATTGTCCTCAGGACATTCCCATTCTTGATCAGATTCTATATCTGCGTAACAAAATTATTGATGAAGAAGGAAAATTTGTGCCGCCAGAGATACGGGACCTGAATGAGCGGCTTTTTCGAACAAAAAATCCATACGGCAAGCCCAAAAAGAGAAGATCGGACTGGGCTGACGGGCTCAATATTCCCGATATTCAGGCCGGTCAGCAGGACATTTTGTTCTTTGTGGGAAGCGAGCAATGCTATAACCCGCGCGACCAGGAAACCGCAAAAGCCCTGGTCGATATTTTCCGGAATATAAAGATTGATTTCGGCACGCTTGGCAACGTTGAGGCCGATGCAGGTGAGTACGCATTATCCACCGGCGAGGAGGCGCTTTTTGAGGAACTTGGGGAATTAAATATAAAATCGATTCAAAAAGCCAAATTCAAGGCAATCGTAACGGTCTCCCCGCATGATTATCACGTTCTGAAAAACGAATATCCCAAACTTGGGGGTAATTTTAATGTGCTTCACTTTACTGAGTTTCTTAATGAGATGGTTCAGGACAACAAGCTGAAGTTGCAACAAAATTTTAACAAAAAAGTCGTATATCATGATCCCTGTTTTTTGGGTAGATATAATAAGATTTTTGACGCGCCCAGAAATGTTCTTAAGGCTATACCTGGGCTGAATTTGGTTGAAATGAATAAAATCCGAGAGGATTCAGAATGCTGCGGCGGCGGGGGCGGCGGGGCTTTTATCGATATTCCCGCAGGCGAGCGGGTATCGGAGCGCAGGGTTGCCCAAGCACTTGAAACAGGCGCCGAAATTCTGGCAGTTGCCTGCCCGTTTTGTATGGCCATGTTTGAAGACGCGGTTAAGGCGCTAAGATGCGAGGATAAGATTGAGGTGAAAAGTATTGCTGAAATTGTTCGTGATGCGCTTTAGCTGGTATTTATAAAACATTTTAGATGCCAGCGATGGGATGGCGACCGGAAAATGAATCGGAAAAAAATTTTTGTTTTCCGGCCGTCATCTTTTTGCAGGTGTGGCCGGTTCGTTTTTCTGTCTGCGGCTGACAATTCATTTGGGTAAACTGATTTCAAATGCATAAAAGCAATAAAATACTGCTTCTCACCACTGCATGCCATGGCGTTAATCACATGTTCTGGGAGGCTATCGGCCCCCTGATGCCATTTTTGATTGCGGCATATAGCCTCACTCATACCCAGGCGGGAGAACTGGGCCTGGTCTATATCCTGATTTACGGTCTCATGAATTACCCCTCAGGATATTTGTCAGATAAGTGGGGAAAGCGGATTTTTATACTGCTTTTTCTGCTTATCTCCTCTGTTTCTTTTCTGATGATCGTGTTTTTGGACATTTATTGGCAGCTGCTGCTGATATTCGCATTGGCTGGTTTTGGCGGCGGACTTTATCATCCTTCCGGCACGGCGATACTTTCCAATACCTTTTCAGCCAAATTAAGAGGCCGATCTTTGGGCCTGCACGCCTCCGGCGGAGCAATGGGGATACTCTTTGCCTATCTAATTGTCAGTGCGTTTAGCAAAGCATTGGGCTGGAAATTTGCGGTAATTTGTATGTCTGGCATTGGGTTTTTATTGTTGCTTTATTTCGTTTTATTCGCATGGCGGGATTTGGAGGAAAAAGATGAGCAATCTCAGGACGCTTACTCCGAAATAACCCGGGAAGATAGGAAATTCGGTTTTTTAAAGGTAATTAGGACCATTCCTCACCTTTTACTCATTTATGCTATGGTCATGTTTTTATTTAAAGGGGCTTATGTATGGGTTCCGACTTATCTGAGTGAAGCATATGACTTAGAGATTGCAACAGCAGTATCATTAACGATTATTCTGCCCGTGATGGGACTGTTTAGCAACTATTTGATGGGCTTTTTATCAGATTCAGTTGGCAGGCGAAAGAGTCTGATTTTTGTTTTTTCAATGCTGGTTGTCTGTCTTGTGAGTATGTATATCGGATTTAAACCGATATTGATTCCGTTGCTTGTGGTATTCGGTTTTTTTATCAACTCTTTTTCCGGAATTATAAACGCGTTTGCAAGAGATTTGCTGCCTCCTGATGTCATGGGAATGGCTTTTGGCATTATATTTACATTTTCCATCTGCATCAGTTCGCTGGCTCCGTATATTATGGGGATTATATCGGATAAGTTTTCATTGTCCGAGAGCATGTTTTTTTTGGCGTTCATCGCTGTGGCAGGGGTGGTGATTACCCTGCTTATTCCGGCCCAACCCGTGAAGGAAATTTCCTGATTGGGCAAAAGCAGGTTATCTGTAAACAATAAAAAGTTTATAAAATGAAAAGCTTATAGAGGGGGACTGATATGGACCCAATTTTTGAACTTTCTGATAATATAGCCAACACAACTTATGATGATCTTCCGCAAGAGGCGGTTTTGGCCACGAAACGACAGCTTATGGATGCTATTGCTGCCGGTATAGCCGGAAGTTCGGCAGAAGCAGTGGAAGAACTCTTCG
>JAWOBQ010000269.1:0-9238 GCA_046484255.1 Bacteroidales bacterium
CTTTGACGCTCATGAAAATCCTCTGGAGTTCCTATACTCAATGGATGTGGAGATACTGGAGATTTCACAACCTTTTACCCTGGGGGGAGACACGCTAAATCGCACACGAGAGATTCGTTTCCGGCCCAAAGAACGGGTAGACTCTCTCATCCGGGAGATGAATTTGCGTGATGAAGTAGAGTTTGCGGAACGGGTACCGCTAACAAAAATATTTCACAAGCCCAACGACCCTTTGTATTCTACAACCGTATACGGCTATAACTGGAATTGGTATCTGGATAAGATCGAAGCTGAGGCTGCATGGGAAATATCGAAAGGGTCAGCGAATATTAAGATCGCAGTGGTGGATAATGCGGTTTACACGGATCATCCCGACCTTAAGAACAAAGTGATTGCAGAAAGGGATGAATCGGACAAGGATTCCGACGCGAATCCTCCTCCGGCCAGCAACAATTATGATGAATATGTCTGGTCGCACGGCACATTTTGTTCAGGGCTGGCAGCTGCCGAAAGCAACAATGCTGTAGGCATAGCCTCCATCGGATATAATATTTCGCTAATCGCAGTAAAATCAAGTCCGGATACGGCAACAGGAGAATACACCTATCATGGGACTGCCGGTGTACAGTGGGCCGCTCAGGCCGGAGCGGATATTATCAATGCCTCCTGGGGTGGCACAGGCTATTCTTCCGTGCAAAATAATTTCTATGAAAACCTCAAAAACAATGGGATAATAGTAGTTGCAGCAGCCGGAAATGAAGGTAATGCGGGGAACCCAAAGATCTATCCGGCAGCCTATAATGCAGTAATCGCCGTGGGAGCTACCAATGCCGATGATACCCGGGCTTCTTTTTCCCAATATGGAGCATGGTTGGACATCTCAGCACCCGGTGGCTTTTCCCCCGAGGAAAATACTTCTTATAAAATATCCCTGTTAAGCACTTCCTATAATGATACTTATGCAGCACAACCTGCTATCACAGGAAAATATGATATCAGCCAGGGGACATCCCTGGCGGCTCCAATCGTAACAGGATTGCTCGGACTAATGAAATCAGAAGATCCCGGGATCTCTTATCAGGACCTTAAGAATTGTTTGCTTTGGGGAAGTGAAGATATTGACCCTGTGAACCAGGCACAATATGCAGGGCTTATGGGAGCGGGTAGAATCAATGCAAAAAATTCTATGCAATGTATTACCGGTACAAAAGTAAAAGAAAATAATACATTAGAGCATATCGTACTGGCCCCTAACCCTTCAAATGGTAATTTCCGGATTCAACATTTAAGCGAACACAAGTTCCTCATAGAGATCTTTGATATCACCGGAAAAAAACTTATCCAAAAGGAAATGAATAACAATGCCATTAACGTTTCCAGCCTCAATTCAGGGGTCTATATGGTAAAGATCAGTACTGAAAAAGCACAGACCATGCAAAAAATGGTTATCCAATCCGGAAAATAACCCATAAAAACAGTTCTTATAAATAGCCCATGAAGCAAAAACGGAAGTCTATTGTCCATAAACCTCAGTGAGCTAAATATTGAACAATTTTTTAGCCGGAGTCTTGTGTATCTTAAAAAATTATACTATCTTTGTTTTGAATCAAAAACCATAATATTATGAACCATACTTATGCTATCCTTTTAGCTGCTATTATTTTCTGCACGACAGCGGCAAAAGCACAAAACGTACCCAATGCAGATTTTGAGAACTGGACTCTGGACACCTTGTTCGAAGATCCTTCCGGTTATGTAAGCATAAACATGCAAGCCATTGCTATGGGAGGAAATCCGGTTGTCGAAAAAAGTACGGACAGTTATTCCGGAAACTATGCCGCCAAACTCACTACAAGAACGGCAGAAGGAGATGCTATTCCCGGGATACTGGGAACAAGCACTATTGACGATCTTCAGGGGATCCCTTACACAGAAACCCCGGACAGCATCTCCATGTATGTTAAGGAAAACCTCAGCACAGGGGATACCGCAAGCGGGATCTTTTTGTTTACCTATATGGCTAACCCTGTAGGCATGGCTGAATTTACGTTTACCGATTCAGCCACGAGCTATCAACGTTATCAAAACCCTGTAACCTGGTTTGCTCCGGGAGTTCAACCCGACTCCGTTATTATAATGCTAACTTCCAGCACATTAATGGACAATGGCATCCCCGGATCCAATATTACCATTGATAATATAAGTTTTGGCTCAGGATATTCCAATCCACCCAACCATGATTTTGAGAATTGGGACAGCTTTGAAACGGAAGATCCGGACGACTGGTTTACATTTAACTTTTTTATGGACCCTTCCAGCCCATCGGTTGAAAAATCCACCGACAGTTACAGCGGGAACTTTGCCGCCAAAATTACCAACGCGCTGACCTTGTCCGATGATACCATGGGATTGCTTACCAACGGACGTATTGGAAGTGACGGTCCGGCAGGGGGATATTACGTATGGAAAAATCCTGATGTCATCTCCGGGTATTATAAATATATCCCTGATGGCCCGGATACCGCGCTGGTTGGAGTTTTTACCTATGCATGGAGCGATAGTGCCAATCACGTGATCATGGTCGACAGCTCGCTGCTGAAGCTACCTCCGGCCAACAATTATACCCTTTTTGAAGTGAATATGGACTATAACGGCTGGCCCGTCACAGACACGCTGAATATCACTTTTGCAGCTGGAAATTACCTGGATGAAACCGGACAAGGCCATATCGGGCTTGGTTCCGAATTATTTATTGACGATCTGAATGTAAACTTTAAGCCCCTTTCCGCCAAAAAACAAAAAGGAAACAAATTCAAACTATGGCCGAATCCTGCTTCAGACTACGTGCAGGCTGTTTTCCGTGATAATCAATTTGAGAACCTGAAAATTTACAGCCTGGACGGGCGCTTGCTTAAACATATTGATATCTCGCAAAAACAAAACCTCTCCCTTAACACATCCGCCTTCCCACGGGGAATGATATTGCTGGAATTTACCGGAAGAACAGAAACGATTACCCAAAAGCTTATATTACAATAATTTATAAATAATATAATGATCGCGCTATAAAAATTACAGTTGATTTTCACCGGGTATATGAAGCCTCCATACCAAAGCTTTTAACACACAAGGAGATGATTAAATGGAAAGCGCGATTTGACAATGATACGTTGATAAATAGTAATTTACTTATTCCTTTTCTCGCGTTAATACGCGTTTATAATTGGTGAAAATTCGCGGATTTCGGGTTTTTGGCCCCGGTGAAATTTACTGCGCATTTCATCCCAATTGATGGGAATATAAATCAACGGGACAAACGGGGTAAAGATTTTATTTTAGGCCACGGTAAAATATACTCCTTCGTCGCATTTTACGTGGTAAATTCTGGATTTTGAACCTGGAATTTCATTCTATACTATCAAGCATTCAGTAAAAAATATAATGTACATACTATAAGCAATATAGAGAAAAGCAAAGGTATGGAATTTGGTGTTATCATACCGCACTCCCTGATCGTATAAATTTTTAAACTGGTGATTAAAAAGGTTCTTACAGGCATATTGTTTTTGCTGCCCTGTTTAACAATAACAGGACAGGAGGGATTTCCGGTGGATTTTGACCCTGACCCCCGTGGCATTAATAAACTGCGTGTCATGTTTTATAATGTAGAGAACCTCTTTGATACGGAGAATGACCCGGAGAAAAAGGACGATGAATATACCCCTGAAGGAGACAGGCGCTGGTCGGAATATCGTTTTTGGGAGAAAGTCAACAACCTGGCCAGTGTAATCATCAGTGTGGGGGGCTGGGAAGCACCGGCTATAATAGGATTATGCGAAGTCGAAAATCGAAATACCCTTAATGCCTTATTTTATGGTACGGGATTGAAAAAGTTCAATTACGAGATCGTCCATGTAGCTTCCCCTGATGAACGCGGGATTGATGTTGCTTTGGCTTTTAACCCGAAAAAGCTGACCAAATTAAGCAAAAAAGCCTTTCCCGTATGCCTTGAGCCATACTCCAGCCGACCCACGCGAGACATCCTCTATGTAAAAATGAAAACCCTTTCCCAGGATACCATCCATGTACTCGTAAATCACTGGCCTTCCCGCTGGGGTGGTGAAAAAGCCTCCCGCCCCAGACGAATTAAGGCTGCATCCATATTGAAATCGATCACCGACTCCCTGGAAAATTTACCGGGAAAACAAAATATTCTGATCATGGGAGACTTCAATGATGAACCATCCGACAAATCATTATACCACACACTTCAAGCCAGGGATACCACAGAAAACCCACGGCTGATCAATCTTATGCTGCCATACCTGGGCAAAAACCGTGGATCCTATTTTTATAGCGATGATACAGGGACACAATGGAACCTGCTGGATCAATTTATTGTGTCCGGGCCGATGATGAAAGAAGAAGGCCTGTACACAAAACCCCGGGCGCATATCTTTGATGCGGATTTTCTGATGACTGAAGATAACGGCATTAAAAAACCCTACAGAACTTATTTGGGCTTCAGATATATCGGCGGATACAGTGATCACCTTCCGGTATATATGGACATTTCAACCAAATACTCCGCTTACTGACTTACAGTAACCAGAAAATAATTTTTCTTTCCTTTTTGTACCAGAATATACTTTTCATTGAGCAGATCTTCCAAAGAAAGCTGATAATCTGCATCAATCTTATGCTTATTAATGCTTATTGCATTGCTTTTTAGCATTCTACGTGCTTCTCCTTTAGAAGGAAAGATCCCTGTTTCTTCGGAAAGAAAAGCAGTTGCATTTATTTTTTGCTTTAATGCTTCAATACCGGCCTTATACTGCGGAACTCCTTCAAACACTTCAAGCAAAAGCTTTTCCGGCAAATCCTTCAACTCTTCTGTAACATTCTTGCCAAACAATATTCCCGAGGCTTTCTGTGCGGCTTCAAGCTCCGGCTCCCCATGTATCCGAACTGTGAGTTCAGATGCCATTTCTTTTTGAAGCAACCGCAGCTGGGGTTCATTTTTATGCCGAGCTATCAGGGATCTTATGGTTTCTTTGTCTTTTAAGCTAAATATACGGATCATCTTTTCCGCATCCGCATCAGAGATGTTAAGCCAAAACTGATAAAACTTGTAAGGGGATGTTTTTTTAGGGTCCAGCCAAATATTCCCTTCTTCCGTTTTACCAAATTTATTCCCGTCCGATTTTGTAATAAGCGGGCAGGTTAAAGCAAAGGCCTCGCCTCCGGTTTTCCTTCGGATCAGCTCTGTCCCGGTAGTGATATTGCCCCATTGATCGGAACCTCCCATTTGAAGCCTGCAATTATAATGCTGATATAAATAAAGAAAATCATAGCCCTGAACCAGCTGGTAGCTAAACTCCGTAAATGACATCCCGCTGGCAGCATCATCACCGACACGCCTTTTTACAGAATCTTTCGCCAACATATAATTCACGCTAATATGCTTTCCCACATCACGAATAAAGCCCAGAAAAGAAAAATCCTTCATCCAGTCGTAATTATTGACCAACAAAGCATGGTTCTTTTCATTTCTCGAAAAATCCAAAAGCTTTTGCAATTGTTTTTCCAGGCAAGTCTGATTATGCCTTAGCCTCTCTTCGTTCATCAGCACACGCTCTTTCGTTTTGCCGGAAGGATCACCAATCATGCCCGTCGCTCCTCCCAGTAAAACGATAGGGCGATGCCCCGCCTTCTGTAAATGCTTTAACATCATAACCCCTGTAAGATGGCCAATATGCAGGGAATCGGCCGTAGGATCTATCCCCACATATGCCGTCGTCATTTCTCTATCAAGCTGCTCCTCTGTGCCGGGCATTATATCGTGTATCATACCCCGCCATTTTAGCTCTTCTGTAAAATTCATGATATCGCTTTTCTGATAAAACATTGCAAAGATAATTGAGTCCGGTCTAAAAACACAAAATTTTTATGAGTCCGGTCTAAAAACACTAAATGTATCACAGCCGCTAAAAATCAGCTTTACCCCATCCCTAAAGGGAGGCTGATTTTCAGCGGCTTCACCCTTTAGGTTCGGGGTAAAAAGCTGCTGAAAATCAAATGTGACCTTTTTAGACCGGACTCATTTATCCCCATGGAAGATCCGTTTTGCCTTAATCCATATAGCTCTGATTTCCGGCGATTCCACCCTCTATATTCCGGAGAAAAAGCCGCTGGAAATCAAAAATACCTTTTCAGACCGGGCCCATACATTTGAATATTTTACCCCGGCTCATCCTGTTAAAAGTTCATCAAAAGTATTTATCTTTGACCAATGATAGCAATTACCGGAGGCACCGGACTACTGGGCGCACATCTAATCTATAATCTCCTGAAAAAAGGATATAAAGTTAAAGCATTACGCCGCCCCTCTTCATCGCTGGATATGGTAAAGAAAGTTTTTTCGTATTATACCGGTAAAGCAGATTATTACTACAAGCAGATAGAATGGTATAGCGGAGACCTAAATGACATGGTCTCCCTGGAAGATTTTCTCCGGAAGGATGATATGTTATTTCATTGTGCAGGCCTGGTTTCCTTTAATAAAAGGCAACGCAGACAGCTTAAAAAGGTAAATACGGCAGGGACGGCCAATATTAGCAATGCAGCATTGAACAAGGGCGTCGCAAAACTTGTTTATGCCAGTTCCACTTCTGTGCTTAACCGCAGGGACGTTTCCGGCATTATCAGCGAGTCATCACAATGGGAAAAGGGCAAAGGCAATTCCTGCTACGGGACAACAAAAATGCTGGCTGAACATGAAGTATGGCGGGCACAAGCGGAAGGTCTGAGCACAGCTATTGTCAACCCGGCTATTATACTGGGTCCCGGCCCCTGGGAATCCGGAAGCCCCAGGTTGTTTACCAGTATGTGGAATGGCCTGAAATTTTATACGCCGGGAGTAAATGCCTTTGTGGATGTAAGAGACGTAGCAGAAGCAATGGTAGCCCTAATGTTCTCCGGTATCGAAGCGGAACGGTTTGTCCTCGCTGCAGGCAATATGGACTACAAGACACTTTTTACCCTTATAGCTGCTGCCATAGACCGTCCAGCCCCAAAATATAAAACAACTAAGCTCATGGCTGAAATTGCCTGGCGACTGCAAACTCCCTGGGCTTTGATCTCTTCGAAAACACCCATGATCACCCGCGAAACTGCACGATCGGCTATGGAAAAAAATTATTATGACGGCAGCAAGATCACCAAATACATAAATTTCAATTACAGGCCATTAGAGCAATCCATTGAAGAGATCGGGGAATTTTTCAAAAAAGACCATGCCTGAAAAGAGGTGAAAAAGAGATGCACGACAGATCTTATCTTATCGACGCACGGTCGTGCTTTGCTACTATACTGATCAAAAGCAATAAAACAGCGCCAAACACACTAATTCGGGCGATATAATCTCCATGTCGGGTATAAAAGGTTTTGATATCATTGGTATTCACTTCCCCTCTGATCACATCTTTTTCCCAGTAGTTGGTAGGTTGCAGGATATCTCCGCGTTGATTAATAAAAGCAGTGATACCGGTATTGGCTGACCTGGCAATACTTTTCCGTGTTTCTATTGCACGTATGCTTGCAAAATCAAGGTGCTGACGGTATCCGGCAGTGTTACCCCACCAGCCATCATTGGTGATAATAAATATAACATTAGCCCCGTTCAATATATAATTGCCCACAAATTCACCGTAAACGGATTCATAACAAATGACAGGAGCAGCGTTTAACAAAGAGTCTGCAGAATATAGTACTTTTCGTTCATGACTTTTTGCAAGTGTCCCCACTGTTCCTCCCAAATCGATAGCCAATTTTTCCACAGGCAGAAAATCCAATACCCGCTTAAATGGCATTTGCTCTACCCCTGCCACCAGTTTCGATTTATGATATACTTGTTTACGTGGGGTTGTATCTATAAATAATGCCGTATTATGCGCTTTATAGTAGAACTTTTCTCTCTCATGATAACGCGCAGACAGCGGAAGCTCAGTAGTATCCCTGATCCTGGAATAGGTGGAAGCCCCAACAACAAAAGACAAATGCGGGTGTTTTCTAACATATTGTTTCAGCAGCCGGAAACTTACGGAGGCATGCAGTTGTTCTATCCAAATGCTTTCCTGTAAAGCCGACTCCGGAGCGACGACAGCTTTAGTGTTAGCTGTCGTTTTTTTATTGGCCAACATGACCATATTATCGACAACCTTTTGAGAAGGGATAACATATTGTTCCCCATAGGGATCAAGGTTAGGTTGCAACAAGACGATCTCGTGGCTTTCTCCCTGCTCTTCATAATTGGAATACATCAGATATGAAGAAATAAGCAAGCCGGCATTCAACACCAGTGCCAGGGCCACATTGACCTTTACCGGACGGCTGAATGTTTTGCTTTTCAGATAGTCTTTTAAAGCAAAAAAAACAAAACCATTGCTAAGCAATACATAAAGTGTTCCTCCGAAAGCTCCTGTATATTCATACCATTGTACTGCTTTTGGTGCGGCGCTAAAAACATTTCCAAGATTCAGCCAGGGCCAGGAAATATCCCAGTATAAATGTATATATTCAAATGAGATCCACAACATGATCAGCAAAAGAAAACCCTGGAAATGAGAGTACAATTTTCTTCCGGCCACATGTGCAAGGGTGAACACAAAAGACATCAGGACAGAATTCAACCCTATTGCCAAAAATGAACCCACCGGTGTACTATTATAAAGCCAGTAGGTGGTAAGAATATTCCACACCAAAAAACCGGGCAGCACATAGAAAAAAATAGAAAATCGTTTAAACCGTGATCTGTGTTCACGAAAGTAATTTTCCAGGAAAAGAAGCGGCACCCACCCGATAAGGGCAAGAAAAGGAAAACCCCTGGAAGGCCAGCTTAATGTCATCAACAAGCCAAAAAACAGGGATAACAACAACAGATGATATTTTTTCATACACCGGATTTTCTGAATATAAAGACACTTCGCTTAAAATACACGGCTCAAAGTTACAAAACCCTGCAATTTTATATTCTGAGTTCTGAATTAAAAACACAAATTTCTCTCAACCGCTGATCATCCTCTTTGTTCCACCCTTAACCCGGATAAACCGGAAATCTCATAATCCAAAAAACAAAATAAATCTCACTTCAAAAATATTGCGTCCGGTCTATAACACAAAGTATATCACAGCCGGAAAAAATCAGCTTTGTTCTGACCCTAAAGGGTGGCTGATCTTT
>JAWOBQ010000021.1:0-4137 GCA_046484255.1 Bacteroidales bacterium
CCAGAAGCTTTGCCACTTTAGTATACAAGTGATAACTGCTAAGCCCACTTTGCAGAATATCCGAGAGCAAGACCGTCTTATTTTTATGCTGATTTTGCTGGTTCATAAAGTCAAGGGCAATCTCCAGGGAAGTAATATCCGAGTTATAACTATCGTTGATCACTGAACAATGATTAATGCCTTCTTTTAGCTCCAGTCGCATAGCCACTGGCGAAAGGGTCTGGATCCTTTTGCTGATAACAGCTTGTTTATAGCCCAGATAGAGCATCACCATCCAGCAATGTATTGCATTTTCCACAGAAGCTTTATCAGTAAAGGGAATGGTCATTTGCACGGACTTTTTTCCATAATCGGCAACCACCAAAGTCTGACGATCCTTTTTCTCTGTTCGTTTCACCCTGAGGTCGGCTTCATTAGAAGTACTCCATTCAAAGATATCAATCTTTCTCCATATCTCCGACTTAATAATTTGCTCACGGATCTCATAATGATCGGAGCAATAGACCAGGACATCCACACTGGTAAAGAGTTTTAGTTTTTCACCGGCCTTTTGCAATCTGTTGATAAAATTTTCATCGTGTGCTGCACCGATATTGGTAAACACTCCGATATCAGGTTTAATGATATTGACCAGCCTATCCATTTCATCTGTTTCCGATATGCCGGCTTCAACGATGGCCAGGTTATGGTTTTCATGCATCTGAAGGACGGACAGGGGGACCCCTACCTGGGAGTTAAAACTTTTAGGGCTTCGCACAATGTGATAATCCTCCTGCAAAAGCTGATAAAGCCATTCTTTTACGACTGTTTTCCCATTACTTCCGGAAATTCCAATGACCGGCATGGTAAACTGGCGGCGGTGGTAGGCAGCAAGTTTCTGGAGCGCTTTGAGGGTATCATCCACCAGCAGGATATTCGCTTCTTTGATGTTTGATATTTCCGGTTCTTCTGGTTCCCGGCTAAGCATAAAGTTTCTAACCCCTTTTTCATAAAGTTCTGGCACATAGTTATGCCCGTCATTGTTTTTTGTTATTAAAGCTACAAACAAGGTATTATCCGGGCTAGACAAGCGTCTTGAATCGATGAGCACCTCTGCGGCAATATTTTTCGAATCTCCTTTTTGCAGGAAGGTACCGCCAACGATGGTGGAGATCTTCTGCAGAGAATAATTTATAGACACCATAATAGATAACGAGCTATTGAGTAACTAAACGGTTTTTTTACTTTTCTTCTTCCAATTCTTCAGGCAGGTCTTCATCGTCCATAGCCTCGGTTTTCTTGCTCATAATGTTTTCTTTGAGCGGATTTTGATGTTTTTCATCCCATTGCAGCCGGTTATGATAAATTTTAACAGCAAGGAGTAAGGCTTCCCGGAAAGCATCGGGGGAGGCCAGATTTTTTCCGGCAATATCATATCCGGTCCCATGTCCCGGGGATGTTCTCACTACCGGCAGTCCGGCTGTAAAATTCACTCCATTTTCAAAGCTCATCGTTTTAAACGGGATCAGCCCCTGGTCGTGATACATGGCCAGGACCCCGTCGAACTCTCTAAACTGGAGCGTTCCAAAGAATCCATCGGCAGGATACGGGCCAAAAGCCAGGATCCCCTTTTCAAAAGCCTGCTCTATGGCCGGGATGATCGTTTGTGTTTCTTCTTGCCCTAAAAGCCCATCGTCACTGGCATGCGGATTAAGGCCCATCACTGCGATCCGGGGTTTCACAATACCAAAGTCACGCTTCAGCGAATGGTTCATAATTTCCAGCTTTTGGAGGATGCTTTTTCCGGTGATCTTCTCAGGCACCTCCGCTAAAGGGACATGTCCGCTAACCACCCCGATACGCATTTGATCACTTACCATGATCATCAGCACCTGGTCAGCCTCAAACTCCTGTGCCAAATATTCCGTATGCCCGGGAAAGGCAAAATTTTCCGACTGTATGTTTTGCTTGTTTATAGGGGCTGTTACCAAAACATCCAGCTTTTTACTTTTTAAGTCGGCTATCGCTGCCCGTAGTGATATCAAGGACAACTCCCCGGCCACGCTGGTGGATTTGCCAAGATCGATGCGGGCTTCCTGATCATACACATTAATAATATTGGCCCGGGAAGCATTGGCCTGCTCCACACGTTTAACCGGAAAAAAGTTAAAATTAACAGCTTCTATAGTTTTCCGGTGATAAGAAGCAACTTTGGGAGAACCATATAATACCGGCGTACAAAAATCAAAAACCCTTTGATCAAGGAAAGTCTTGATAATGATCTCATATCCTATTCCATTAATATCTCCGTGCGTGATCCCTGCCTTCACTTCCCTGCTGTCATCCCGGGCATTGTTATCAAATTTCTCCATAATCCTGCATTTTTCATGTATTATTCGTTTTCCATTTTCTCATCATCCTTCCGCAAAAAGCGATAATCTACTCACTTCCCAGGAGTTAAAGGATCCATTGGTTTTCCCATTTTCAGGATTCGAAGATAATTATTTTCCGATCATCTGTTGTAAAAAACGAAACAACAATCGCACCCCAAAACCGGTAGCTCCTTCCCCGCGGTATGAATCTTTTTTACTGATATGCGTTACTCCGGCGATATCAAGATGGATAAAGGAATAATCGGTAAAACGTTCCAGAAATTTTCCAGCTGTAATTGCACCAGCCACAGAGCCTCCCACATTTTTTATATCAGCGATGTTAGACTTGAGCATCTCGTCATATTCATCCCACAGCGGGAATTCCACTATGCGTTCATTGACTTCTTCACCGGTTTTGATCATTTTACTGAGTTGTATACTGGCCCGGGCATTCATTCCAACAGCTCCGTGATGACCCAGGGTGCGCATAGCATCTCCGGTAAGTGTAGAAGCCTCAATTACAAGCTCCGGGTCATATTTTTTAGCATAAGAAAGGGCATCGGCAAGGATCAGACGCCCTTCAGCATCCGTGTTCACAACCTCCACTGTAGAGCCATCATGCATATTCACCACGTCATCCGGAACATAAGCATTTCCATGCGGGCGATTATCCGTGGCCGGGATCAGAGCGATCACATGAACAGGCAATTTTGCCTCCGCCATGGCACAGATAGCCCCGGCAACCGCCGCCGCACCGCCCATATCAGCTTTCATCCCCTCCATATATCTAGCCGGCTTGAGGCTTATACCCCCGGTATCATATACAATCCCCTTGCCTACCAAAATAAAAGGCCTACGGTTTTTATACTTCTCAGGCTTCCACTCCGCGATCGTAAACGTAGGAGGATCAATACTGCCTTTGTTTACTGCCAGCAAACCCCCCATCTGCAACGATTCGATCTTGGTCTTGTTCATCACTTCAACCAATACATCCCGCTCCCTGCACCTTTCTGAAATACGCTTAGAAAGCTCTTTGGCATTCAGGCCGTTTAATGGCTCATTCACCAGATCCCGCGCCAGAAAGTTTGCCCGAACCAAAATGTGAACCTCCTGTAACTCCCGCGGAGATAATGTCTTTGATACCACTTTCAGGTTCTTTAGTTCAAAACGACGCGAATCAGGCTTATCCTTCGTTTTATACTTATTAAACAAATAGGTGCTTAACATAAAACCCTCGGCAAAAGCTAACAACTCCTTGTCGTCCTGCTCTACATGTTTTACCGATAAATTATCCGCCTCATGAGACTTAAGTACCTCAAATACGCTATGTCCTTTTTTCCGCGCAGCCTCAAGCTGAGTAGCCTTCTTGCCCGATTTAGGTAAAAAACAAACAAATATAAACCTGTCAAATTTGTTAAAACTGTAAAATTCTTCCTTTTGTCTCCTGTGCTGCCGCCTTATATATTCTTTCTCTTTCGCATCCAAAGGAGTTTTTTCCAACTCGCCTGGTACACGCAATAAATATACCTGACTATCTGAGACTGAAATACGAGTGACCTGTTTTATCTTCATCATTTTTCTAAATTTTTTAATGTATAATGCTTAAAATAATTCTATAATGATATTCTATTAGAACCCTATTGTTATGCGCTATCGCTGAATATCCATTTTGCCGCTGAATCCTTAAAAAGGCTTGTCCTCAAGCCGGTTCACCCTTTAAAGACAGAGCTAAAAGCCACTGACAATCAAAAATACTCTTATTAAACCAACCTTTTATAACGTAATA
>JAWOBQ010000025.1:0-5122 GCA_046484255.1 Bacteroidales bacterium
CACTTATTTCCGCTTTATGCGACAAGAGAGACGGCCATCAACGCGAATTGCTCAAAATCATTGAAAGGCTGAAACCCGAAGAAGACCTGGAAGGGGAGTTATTTGATATATGCATGGGCATCTGGGAAAATCCCGGGAAAAGTCCTTCGTCGCGTATTACCGCTTTTCGTGTTATGTTTCGGATTGCGCAAAAATATCCTGAACTGCTGAGCGAGCTTAGTTTCCTGCTGCAGGAGCACTATACTGAAACACTGAGTCACGGTATCCGGCATTCGTTGAAGAGGATGCTGGATGATTCGGAGCAGGAAGGTTGGTAAGTTAATTGTCTTGAATGCCTGAATAAAAATTTCGGATTACTTCATGAGCATATTCCACTGTCCAGTCTTTCTCTCGTGCCCATCTTTTGGCGATAGTAGATTTTTGCACCTCACCAAGGTTTGCCTCCAGGGTTTGTATAACGTATGCCATAAGGGGGGCGGATTTTCTCAGAATAGAGCTTACCTTTCTTCCCAAAACACGTGCGGCCACCAGCATATGGTCTATTTCGTCATTTTCCGGAAAAATATCGTTGTGGTGCTCTACAATTTCATCAAATGCCAGGTGAAAGTAGTGCTGGATAATTTTCAGTATGTCGGCAAGGTCATTCTCTCTGTTCTCAGGTTGGTCGCTCCAGGCCACCAGTTTCAGGATGACCATACCCGGAAGAGAAGGAATATGCAATTCTTTGTCCTCAATGGGAACAGCAATTGCCTCTGAAAGTACTTCACGCATTCCCAGTACATGCATTTCAATTTTTCTGTCAGAAAAATTTATGGTGTGATTTTGTTCTATATCTCCAAATGGAAGGATGTCAATTACCACATTGAACATTGCAGCGTAAAATCGATATGGAAAATCCCGCTCCTGAAAGCCCTGCTCCCGGAGTGCTTTACATACCTTTTGGTATGCATCATGACTGGCAGTCATAATGGCAAAATCAATATCTCGTGTGCCCCTGCCTGGTTTGATGTTGTTTTTCAGGAGCTCAAGAGCAATTGCACTGGCACCTATTAAATAATAGGGTATATGGTGTTGATGCATAACTTTGTCAATGATATCAAAAACTTCCTTAAAGTGGGGTATGGCCAGCTTCTTATACGTTTGGTCGGATGTGCTCATGGTAAATAATTTTTGCGGTTTCCAGGTTTCGTTTGCTGCCTTGTGCAATGAGATCAGCATAAATAAGCAGGGCTGGGGCGGTGGCTTCTTCCTGGGTTTGAGGCCAGAACCTTTCCAGCACTTCCAGATCACCTGCCTTATCCGGAATTAACCGATAGTTTTTCAATAGTTGAGTCGCAGTTTCCTCCGTGTAGAGTGTGTATTTTTCCGGGCGAAGATGGTGGGTAAGCAAATCGGCTGCAGGTTCTCCTCCCCAGACCGTTTGAGCCCTATTCAGTCTGATTTCCTGCCAGGGTTGGGTGAGGTGGTACCGGCCTTTGATTAGTCTGGGTCTAAGCAGTGTGGCATAGTTTTCTACCCAGCGCTGCAGCAACTCCTGCCGGTTTTCCCACAGGTATTCTTTTTTGTTGAGCGGAATAAGGTAGCCGGTTTCCTTTAATCCATCCAGTACCAGCGTGATATTCCCCAGGGCTACCCCGGCCTTTTGGGCGATGCTACGCTGCGGTGCATTGACCAGGTCTTTGTTTTGCAGCAGCTGAAAAAGCACTTTCAGTCCCGTAGCGGTAAATGCACGGTTGCCATGGGTTACCTTACGCTGTGTTGTCTTTTTCCCTTCCACAAGGATATATATGCCTGGTGCTTTCAGAAACATATTCCCCTGTGTATCCAGGTAAGCGATGTCGTTGGCATACAACTTCTCCCTGATGCCCGGAAACAACTGACGGGCAATGACAATCATATGCTTATGCTGTTCTTTCAGGTTGACAAACTCTGCCAGCTGGTAGTTGCGGGGTTCGTCTTTGTACACTACAACAAACTTTATGGGCTTGTCTTCGCCTTTTAGCTGAAGCAGACCATCCTCAAGATATTTTGCTGTTATGCCGGTTTCCTGTTGCAGTTGCTCCAGGGCCAGATGGATGATTTCGGGTTTCATGATTTCTTAATTTGTTCACAAATATACAATGTTCACGTAACGTGAACAAATTTATTTTATGAACAAATTGCGCCCGTGCTTAATCCTGATTCACAACCCCCTTCCAACTCTCCAGCGAAATAGCAAAGCGGGTGGCAATGGGGTCGTCTGTTTCTGAAAAGACGGCAATGACTTTGTCGAAGGAGATTAGGTTGTCTTTGTTTTGATTATTTAGAGATTTGATGTAAGGGCTTCATTTAGAAATCAATCTATATCAGTTTTAAGGATTATTACATTAAATGTGCGTTAAGAACTTTTCACTTTTGTGGATAATTAATTGAAAGCCCAATTGACTGAATGCCTTATTTTTGTTTAGAGATTTAACATAAAACATCATTAAGCAAACCGGAAAGATAGTTGCTTACTGGGGATTTAAAAACAGTCAGAGAAAAGATATTATAAAGTTTCGATCTATAAAGAAACAGTATGTACAGAGCATAGAAAATGATAACACGCGAAGAGTTAATCAGAAGCAAGGAATATTGGCTTGCAAGATTACAGGCTATGCTATATAAACAAGTAGAAGAGTACCTGAAGGAAAACCAAATGACCAAAAGCGATTTTGCGCAAAAGCTGGGTGTAAGCAAAGGTTATATTTCCCATGTATTAAACGGCGATTTTGATCATAAGCTCAGTAAGTTTATTGAATTGAGCCTTATGATTGAGAAAGTACCTTTGCTTAATCTTGAGGATATTGATAAGGTTCTTTTGCTTGATAATGAAAAGTACCTGAATGAACAAGGGAGTTCCGCTACAGGCATTACCAAAAACTATAATTCGGATGTTAAGCCTGCAAAAGAAGAACCCGGATGGGTTGTTAATGATAGTGATAATGAGCCGTAGGTTTTATTGGCTTGGTTGAGATATTAAATCCCTAAAATCATCTTTGATTTCTTCTCTCTCTACTTCCCAGTATTGATATTCGTCATTTAATAAATAAACATGGGTTACCCCAGGGAGAGATGAATGTTTTTGAGGTGCTTTTCTCATTTTGAAGATGTCTCTCTGCTCAATCTCATAACCCAAACAACTCATAAACCAGCCGCCCAGGTTTTTTTTCCGGAAAACAGCGTATGCTACTATCATAATCCTGAAGGGATTCAATACGATTAACCCCGTATTGCATGCGGGGTAGTATGGTGTCAAACTCCCTGGCAACCACGCAGTGGTTGAATGTTTAAAAAAGATATTTTTCATCAAATTCAATTCCGTGTTCCTGCAATAGCGCAATAAACTCTTCTTTGAAGGTTATTATTTTATGGTGTTCTTCCTGGTTTTTTACGTATTCTATTAATCTGTCTTTTTCTTTAATGCTGTAGGTAAATGCTCCATATCCTTCCTGCCAGCCGTTGAAGAGCTTAAAAAAACCATTTGCGTTAATGTACTGCGAACTAGCCAGTTTTATGTCCTTTACAAGAGAGGATAAAGAAACCGACGGATGTAAATGTGTAATCATATGTATATGATCCTCCACCCCGTTTATACGATATAAATGGCAATTCTTGTTTTTCAGAAGTCCCCAGATGTATTTGAAAAGCTCATCTCTTTTATCCTTTGAAAGAGTGCGTTCTCTGTTTTTTTGTGCTGAAAATAATTTGGTAGAGGATTTGGGTGTATGTGCTCATTTTGTTTGGTTTTTATTTGATTTATTCAACTCTTTCGGAGTTTTGTTCTTCAATTTTCTGCCCTGATCCACAGGTTGCACCTGTGGTTATTCATATTCAACTCCTTCAGAGTTGTGTTATTATACTTATCGCCCCTGCCCCGGGTTGCGACCCGGAGTTAATCATATTCAAGCCCTTCGGGCTTAGGTTGTGCCCTCCACAATCTTTATCTCCTCCGTCAACCCATATAACTCATAAACCAACCGGTCAATCTCTTTTTCAACCGGGATATTAATATCACCTGTTTCGTAATAAGTCTTTTTCAGAAAGTCTGAAACCAGGTTTTTATGGAATTCTTCGCTTTCGGTATCGTTGGTTTGCTCCAGCAAGGTTCTTAGGTTTGACTTGAACTTCTCTATATCGCTGCGGTTTGGCTTTACTTTCAGGAAGGCCTTATTTAGAGCTTTGCGGGGTTTCAAAGACTTATGGAGCATGGTAGGGTGTTAATCAGTTTGTTTTGCAGGCAAGTTACAGATAAAAACGTGGTTTTTATTGCCGGTCTGCCTGCGGGTAAAGATAAAAACAAAATAATTGAACACAAAATGATGGGATATATAAAAAAACCCGAACTTTTATGTTCGGGTCTATCGTGGAGCTGGAGGGACTTGAACCCTCGTCCAAACAAGCAGCGAAAGTGCTTTCTACATGCTTAGCCTTTAGTTGGGTTTTCGGCTTCGGACCGGGAAAAGGCAGCCCTATCTTCAGCCAGAGCTTCTTTATTTTTCGTGCAGGCACCGAAGCTTTACCTGCCTTATTCCGTATTTTATCGATGCTTCACTCGGAACGCTAACGGACGTCGCTTTCCGGGAAACAGCAAGCAGCTGATAGCTACTATCAGGCTGCCATTGCGTAGTTATAATCGTTGCCGTTTATAGGCTTTGTGAATTAGGATTTACGAGCCATATTCACAATGCTCGGCATGCTTACAATCCCACTCAACCTGCTGTCTAATCCAAATCAGCCCCTTTGTGAATTGCAGGTGCAAAGATACGAAAATTATTTCGGCTTTGCAATCCAAAGCACGAACCGGGCCGAAGGCGAGCTCAGCGAAGCTAAATCAAAAATCATAAATTAAATCTCCGCGAACTTTGCGAATCTTTCGCGCCTTTGCGTGAAGCAATAATCTCAACATCAACATCTCAACATCTCAACTCCTCAACCCCTAAACCAACAATAATTTATTGTAACTTTGCCCTCAAATTCAAAACCTTTTCATTGCAATGGAAAACGAATACAACGAACAAGAAGAAAGGGATACTACTCCCCAGGAAAAGATAAAACCCCTGCGCATAGGAATTACACACGGTGATGTGAACAGCATCAGTTA
>JAWOBQ010000030.1:0-2827 GCA_046484255.1 Bacteroidales bacterium
CCAGTATATTGAAACCTATAACAAGGAAAGAGCGAAGCCTTTTGAGTGGACTTATGATGGAAAGAAAAAGAAGAATAGTTCGGCTAATATTAAATCATTACACTAGTGAATATAGTTTTACAGTCAGTGTTTGGTTCTTGTAGTCTGGTATTAAATCGGCATTGGATTTAATGATTTGTTTTACAACCATACGCTTTTCCTTTTGGGCATTTGCCAGATGCGGTGCGAGTAAGGATGCCATTGAAGATTCTGCCCTATAACAGATCATCTTTATAACATTCATTAGTATTTTGCTTTCTGTTTTAAGCTTGTTGTAACGTTTTTCCTGGGGCATTTGAGCAAGTTTAATTTTGGGTTGGAGTTTGTTTCTTGCCTGTAAAAGTTGGTTTTCTTCTAAAATCAATTGGTCAATTTGTTGCTTATATTGCATCTGCTTGTCAGTAATAGCCGGCAGGTTGTCTAATTTTTCGTCCATGGCTTGTTCTACCAGGGGATAAAATTTTGCTTCGATGCGCTGTTTTCTTTCTCTTATTTTTTTTATCCGCTGGGTTAGGTTTCGATATTGAGGGTTAACAACAACTTTTTCCATATCAATGGTTTCAATGCCATAGGAAATCATTTTGTCAAAGTCATAATCTTGTATCAGGTAGCGGAAAAAATTCTCCTGGCTCCACCGGGCAAACATCCTGCCGGCTACTTCTTTGATTTTTAATTCAGGGTTATTTGTTATGATCGCTGTTTGGTGGCCATTTTCACTGAGCCTTCTTACCTCCCGGAAAATGAATCCGCCAAGTGCTGTTTTCTGTTCGCACAATTCCATGTTAATTTGTTGTCCCATGACTGTTACGTCAACTGTTTCAAAGTTATTTACATCCCAAATATCCTTTACATTTTTGCCATAAGTTAATGTGGCTATTTTATAATGTTCCCACAAGCGCTGAAAGAAGGCAGGCTCATAAGCTTCCCGGTCAAAAATCAAAGTACATTGGGGTTTGTCCTTCATCTCGGGTTTGGCAGTGATTAATGCCGTTTCAATTAAACGGGGAACTATCTGGTGTTCAATTATTGTTTGCAATTTTTCGCTTAACTGGCCCATTACCATCATCACGGGCATGCCTTGTGCATCGTTGACCCAAAATTCTGAAGTGGCACTTAAGCAAAGCTTTTGACGGGATATAAATTTGGCAGGCAGGTTGGCCTTACTTCCATAGTAGATACGTACATGGCCATCGATATATAGAAAATCTGTTTCTGATGGATTCTCATGGGGGTACCATATATCGATTAAAGAGTTGTTAAATGCTGTTGATTGGTTTTGCTCACTGAGTATTTTTATTTTTTCTCTGAGGCACTTCATTTCCGGGATCCGGTCTAATCCGATCAACCGTCCTATCTCCCCGGGTTTACACAATTTCAATTGCTCCGGGTTTTTAATACGGCTTAACGCCATAAAGGCCAGGGTCATAACAACCGATTCTAAACCATAATAATGAGATTCAGGAATGTGGTAAACCTCACGGGCTTTTAATAACCCTTGAGAAATCAGGGCAGGCAATAAAAACAATACCCCGGCACCGCATAAGGCCTGCGATCCTGAAAAATCGGGTTGTGCATGCCCTCCCTGGCCAAATGCACACAATGTACGTTCTTCAAAACGGGCGGTGGCCTCTCCCAAAGGAGATGCACGATCAGCATCGTCCCGCTCTGCCGGAGTACTCCCCGGTGCGGGCAGGGCTATCGGTTTTTCTTTTTTTTTAAATAGCCTTGCTTTATGCCGTAGCGAATAGCCGACTCCCGAACACCTTCCTCTTTGGCTATACTATTTACACTTTGTCCTTTATCCAATTTAGCCTGGATACGTATACGCCTTTCTCCTGTTATTTTGTGTGCCTTCCCTCTTCGGGCATCTGCACCAAAAAAGCCTTCCTCTCCTTGTGCCTTAAATTTTTTATAATAACGATAAACACTATCTTCACTGACATGGAAGAATCGTTCAACTTCAACTTTTCGACACAATCCCTGAAAGATTAAATTACTTGTAATAAACCGGAAAGCATTTATATCTCCCTGGCTATGACTATAAATGGGCATCCCATTGACAATATAGTGGACCATATTATCTTTCTGGTAAACTCCAACATGTTCGTTGATCAGTTTAGCCTCTCTTGGAAATAAAGGTAACTGTAATTGCATGCATAAATATACCGCATTTTCTTTTTGCGAACTATCTCTTTGCAAAGACTTATTTTACTAACATAGGTCAGGATGTCTGAAATTAGTATGTTTTTTGGATATTATTGGATAGGTGCCCCAAAAATATCAGATATTATTGGATCGATAATCCAAAATTATCTTCAATGTCATTTCGTATACTCTATAGGGACAATATCTTTCAGTGATGTTACAGGTAACTGCTGATAAATCAACCCGGCTGCAATTCCACCTTTTTACCTGCTACCGAAAGGTTATCATTCACATGCTGTTCATCCCAAAGATTGGAAATTACGGCGGATATGTTTGGGTTTTGCAGTGCCCATAAATATGCTTTTACAGGAGGTTTCATGTCACCTGGTACAATTCTTTCTACTTTTTGAATTCGCCATTCAGGTATGGGTTTTAGCGCTTCGTGCTGGGTAGCCACAGCCATGGCTGCTTTCATGGCGATGATGCCCATGCCGCTTTCTTTGGCCAGTTCAATCTCTCTTTCCATGTATCCGCCATTGATAACGTTATAAGCTACCATTGCTACCTGGTAAAGACCGGTTTCCCGGGCAGCCCTTAAAACGCCGGCCGGATCATTGTGGGTAGATACTCCCAGGAAACGCAC
>JAWOBQ010000330.1:0-3707 GCA_046484255.1 Bacteroidales bacterium
GTGAAGCCGCTGAAAATCAGCCTCCCTTTAGGGATGGGGTAAAGCTGATTTTTAGCGGCTGTGATACATTTAGTGTTTTTAGACCGGGCTCTTTTATGATAAGCGAAATTTTACTGTAAAAACTATAGGCGCATCTTGCAATGCATAAGAGAAAACTGTATTTTTGCAGCCTGTTGCAGTTGATCACAGCAAGTATGAAAAAGAAACGCGCCGGATATCTGGAAGGAAGCATATCAGTTATTGCCAACGTATGTTTATTTGCCTTAAAATACTGGGCAGGTATTGTTTCAGGCTCAGTAGCACTAATGGCCGATGCCTGGCATACCCTTTCCGATTCCATTAGCTCGATAATCGTATTGGCCGGCACGAAATTATCCGGGAAAAAAGCAGATCAGGAGCATCCATACGGCCATGGCCGATGGGAACAAGTAGCTTCTATTTTTATTGCTGTATTGCTGGCTATCGTAGCTTTCGATTTTGTAATGGAATCTGTGGATACCCTCCGTGAGCGTGAATCTGCCAATTTCGGCAGTCTTTCCATCATCATTATCGTCGTTTCTATAGTCTCCAAAGAAGGCCTGGCACAATATGCCTTCTTTTTAGCGAAAAAGTCAAACAATACCACGGTAAAAGCAGATGCCTGGCATCACCGTTCCGATGCATTATCTTCTTTCGTTATTCTTAGCGGAATATTTCTCAGCAAATATCTATGGTGGATTGATGCCGCCCTGGGAATGATCATTTCGCTTTTCCTTTTTTATGCCGTATACGGAATCTTAAAAGAAGCTGTAAATTCTATTCTTGGGAAACGGCCACCGGATAAGCTGATCAACGAAATCAAAGCACTGATCAAAGAAAACGAAAACAAGGAATTATTCCCTCATCAATTTTTATTGCACGAATACGGTTCCCACTGGGAACTCACCTTTCATATCCAGATCGACGGAGATCGCTCCATTTCAGAAGCCCATCATATTGCGACCCATATTGAAACCATGATTCAACAGGAGCTGGATATTTCAACAACGATTCATATGGAACCTAACGAAACAAGCCAGGATAAGACGAATTAGCCGGATTCATTTCCCAGACTTTCCATAGCCAGCCAGCTCATAATGCCTGTTCCCGTTTCCAGGCTGGCTTCATCAATATCAAAAGTAGAAGTATGCAGGTTAGCAGTAATGCCCTTGGCTTCATTACGAATTCCCAGCCGGAAAAAGCAAGCCGGGATTTGCTGTGCGTAATATGCAAAATCCTCAGCAGTCATACGAACCGGCAATTCCAACACTTGTTCTCTTCCCAGAAAACCTTGTGCATACTGGAAAACTTGAGCGGTAAAATGTTCATCATTGACCAAACAGGGATAGCCTTTTTTTATTAACACTTCGCATTCACCCCTGTGAGCCCTGGCAGTGTAGTCTGCTATCTCACGGATGCGCTGATGAGCCTGCACGCGCCAGCTTTCATCAAAAGTGCGAAAAGTCCCGTCTATCTTCACATGATCCGGAATAATATTGGTTTGCCCATCAGCAATAAACCGGCCAAAAGACAATACTGCCGGAAGTGCCGGAGGGGATTCCCGGCTGACAACCTGCTGCAGACTTACTAATATTTGGGATGCGATCAATACAGTATCGGTATTTTTATCCGGCATAGCTCCATGGCCCCCCTTGCCTTTTACATGCAGGTATATCTCATCGGTAGAAGCCATATATTCTCCGGCTTTCATACCAATTGTTCCGGAATGTAGTTCAGGGTCTGTATGCAAGCCTATGATCTTTGCCGGCTTGTACTTATGGAACAAGCCTTCCTCCAGTAATTCTTTAGCCCCACCGGGGAGGTTTTCTTCCGAGGGCTGAAAAATAAGCACTATCCTCCCGGCAAAATGCGCTCTGAACTCCTGCAATATTTGAGCTGCCCCTAAAAGCACTGCTGTATGAGCATCATGGCCGCAGGCGTGCATCACTCCCCTATTTTGGGAAACAAAATCATGCGTGTTGGCTTCTGTTACAGGCAAAGCATCCATATCGGCGCGCAAGGCAATGGTTTTTCCAGGCGTTTTTCCATGGATCAAACCGATCACGCCCGTATCTGCCATTCGTTCACAAGGCACGCCTATATTCCCCAGTTGCTTTTCCACAAAAGCAGCCGTCTGATGCTCCTTTTTTGAAAGCTCCGGAAAAGTATGAATATGACGGCGAAAGCTTATGATGGAAGACTTATACTGCCCGGCCTTATCTTTGATCTTCTGCTTAAGCGTATCCATATGTTTAGGGTTTATTAAAAGATCCGGATCAATGTTCCGGATTAAATATCTCATGAAGCTGTCAAAGATAAAGAATTATGGGAAATAATCAGAAGTCCAGATTCATGGAAAGGTAAAATATGGGGTCCTGCACGTGTCCTTCGGTGTATCCCCAGGCATAATCCGCGCGCAGGAAATACCCAAAAACCTTAGCCCTTAAACCAAACCCGGTTCCACCAACCATAGGCTCCACCATTCGTTTCACAGTAACATTAAAAGGCGGCCGGTCATATTCTTCTTCGATAACGGTGTTTTCTTCACTATACGGATTTATTCCGATCCATGCAGATCCAATATCCAAAAATCCTACAAGTTGCAAGCTACTGAGAAACTCCGAACGAAGCGGTTTTTTAGAAAAATAACGGACCATCGGGAAGCGCAGTTCGGAATTAAATACGCCAAAGCTATTCCCGTTTCGTATATTTTGCTGAAAACCACGCATCGGAGTAGCCAGGGTTTGATAGGCATAATTCTGATCATGATCTACTGATCGTCGACGGTCAAATTTCGGAAGCAACCAATTATCCACGCCACCCATAAAATAGATAAGCTTTGATTTTCCAAAGCTACTGGAGGCAGCCAGACGGTTAGCCCAAACAAAACTCCGGTGTATGGGCAGGTAATTTCTCAAGTCAAATCCCACCACAAACATATTCACGTTTTCACGTTCGTCATCGATCAACTGATAATACTCTCCAAAAACTTTCCAGCGTGTTCCGAATTTTGTATTAATCCCTCGATCCCGCGTATTATCAAAAACCAGCTCATTCTTCAGGCCGGTCCATGTATAATATTCATTGGGGACTTCGAGGGTTGTGTAATCCGTAGCCAGAATTGTGGCCCGGTCATAGCGCACCGAGGCCGTCAGCCTTGTGGAAAAAACCTGGTTAAAAGGATATTTCGCTTTATAATAAATATTATGAGAGGCCACACGTTGAATAAAATATTCTTCCACATTCTCATACGGTTTTCGATGGAAAACCCATTGATGATCAATGCGATTCTTCAGGTTCTCAAAACTTACCATATACTCATTATTCCTCAGGCTTGTCGACACCCTCACTCCTCCGGTAATACGGTAGTCTTCCATCAGGTCTGTGGCCCCTACTAAAAAAAAAGCATTAAACCCCGGATTCAGGAAGATCGGAGCGCCACCTCCGGTAAATGGCTGATACGATTCATTCATAAAAGAAAAATCGACCTGGCTGACGAGTTTGTTAATGGCATATTCCACATAATAATTTAATTCTGTGGGCTCCCGATCTTTCTTCTCCTCTTTCTTATCCTTTTTGGGCTGCTCTTCCTCTTCGCTATCATCCTCACCTTCAAATACATAATCCTGAATATCTACTTCCCCGGAATCTGAGGATTCTTCTTTTGAGCGTTGCACATCATCTTCTGT
>JAWOBQ010000340.1:0-9469 GCA_046484255.1 Bacteroidales bacterium
GTGAGAGCGAAAGAGCTGACTTTAAATGGACAGAGAAACCTTGCTAAAAGCTATATGAACATGGGGGATCATCTGAAAGCAGAGGAGATATATTCAGAATTAATTAACAATCAATTAAATGTTCACCCTGAAGATTATTACAACTATGCTTCCATTCTAAAATACCAGGGCAAATACACCCAGGCTTTTGAAAAAATGGATAAGTTCAGTGAGTTGAAGCCTATGGATTTTCGCGCTAAAGATTATCTTGCAAATAAGCATAAGTTTGAAAATTTATCAATGGATGACGGCACATTCAAAATGAACCATTTGAATATGAATAGCAATGCTGATGATTATGCAGCTAGTTATTTCCAGGATAAAATAGTTTATGTATCCAATAAGCCAGTGTTTTACAAGCTGATTGCGCGAAATTTTAATTGGACAGGTAAGCCTTTTTGGAACATGTACGTTTCTGAAGTTGAAGATGGTGAATTGAAAAACCCCAGTAGCTATAACAGAGGCATTAGAAGCAAATACCATGACGGGCCTGTAAGCTTCAGCAGGGATGGTACTTTTATGGCTTTTACCAGGAATACAATCAATGATAAAAGTGAGGATGATGTGGTTGAATTGCAAATTTTCTTCAGCAGCTTTGCCGATGATGAGTGGACGGAAGCGGTGCCTTTCAAATTAAATGATAAGGGATATTCCGTTGGACATACCAGCTTAACCCCCGATGGAAATACTATGTATTTTGCCAGTAATATGCCCGGTGGTTTTGGAGGGTCTGACTTGTATATGGTGACCCGATCAGCTAATGGCGATTGGGGCCCTGCGGTAAATTTGGGTGCCAACATTAATACGGAAGGTGATGAATTGTTCCCGTTTTTTGAAAGCACAAACCAAATCCTCTTTTTTTCATCTGATGGCCGATTTGGACTGGGGGGATTAGATGTTTTTTACAGCATAGGACATGGCTCTGACTTTGAAGACGTGAAAAATACAGGATATCCATTAAATACTCAATACGACGATTTCGCTGCAATTGTGGATAGCCAGCTCGATAATGGGTATATTTCCTCCAATAGAACCGGTGGAAGTGGCGCCGATGATATTTATAGCTTCAAACTGTTGAAAAACCTGAAAATAGATAAACGAATCCAGGGAATTGCAATGGATAAAGACGGCAGCCCTGTCCCAAAGGCATTGGTGAGCTTACTTGACAATAATGACCAGGTGATTGATTCTATAACAACAGATGATCACGGAGTATTTGAGTTTTCTGCTGATGCGGATACAGACTTTATGCTTACTGCTGAAAAAGAGGAGTATAAAGATGGAAACACAGCGGTTAACACGTTTAGTAATAATCGCATTGTGAAAGCGGATATCACACTCCATGATGTAAAAACAGAATCCCCGGAATTAGCAAAGGATGTAGAAGATGATGGCAAAATTGATATGGTGAAAAGTGGTGATTTGAATACTATTTATTTCGACTTTGATAAATCTAATATCCGTGCAGATGCTAAAATTGAGATAAATAAGATTGTCAGAATGATGAATGAGAACCCTGATTTGGTTGTTGAAATACATTCGTACACGGATAGCAGAGGGTCTGAAAGTTATAATATGAAACTGTCAAACAGGAGAGCAAATGCAACGTTGAACTATGTTAAAAGCAACATTGAAAACCCTGAGCGTATTTATGGTAAGGGTTATGGCCAAACTTCATTGGTAAATAATTGTACAAGACAAGGCAATCGGGTCTCAAATTGTAGTGAGAAACAGCATCAGGCCAACCGGCGTACAGAGTTCTTTATTGTGAAATAGAGAGCCACAACATCATGGCAATAATAAATTCCGGTAGTAATACCAGAAGGCGAAACAGAACAAAGCTGGAGAAGCAAATTGCCCGAATTTGTAAAGGGCACAATTCATCTCGAACAAGCAAACCGAAGCTATCACTCCGGTTTGCTTGTTCGAGATCCCCTTACGAGCTGTCGCAACGTTTTTTAAAAATATCTTTTATCCACAAAATACACTGCTATAGCCTTTTCAACGATGGTTGACATTGCAGAAAATGAATTTAACCCAACTTGAAAATATACAACCATAAAAAATTGATAGACAGCGTAAAGCATTCCGGTCTATAAAAATAATCAGGAACAGATCACAGGCTATATCCTTAAAGATGAGCTGCTGGTGTACTTACTGCATAATCAGCAAAACAAGAAACTAAAAGAATTCAAACGTGAAATTCCTATTGTCGTAAGCAATGCAAAGATATCGGATTTGTATGAAAAGCTTACCGAAGAAAATGATATGATCGCCCTGGTTGTCGATGAATATGGTGGATTTGACGGAATCGTAACCATGGAAGATATTATAGAAACCATCCTGGGCATGGAAATCGTTGATGAATATGATGCAACGCGTGATATGCACTTAATCCCCAATTGATTATAGCCAATATTGTACACTGGCCTTTTCCTTCAATCATGAGTCCGGTCTAAAAACACTAAATGTATCACAGCCGCTAAAAATCAGCTTTACCCCATCCCTAAAGGGAGGCTGATTTTCAGCTGCTTCACCCTTTAGGGTTCGGGGTAAAAAGCCGGTGAAAATCAAATATGACCTTTTTAGACCGGACTCTAATATCAAAGCGCTAAAATAATAAAAGATTTTTTTAATGCATGATCCTCCGGTTTAGCAAAATCCGGGCAAACGTTTTGGCTGAAACATGGGTATATCACCTCTCCCTCTACCGGGTAAAAATACCGGCAGGATCAATCATTGAAGCAACCACCTGATTATACTGTCTTTTCGTGACCGAAGAAGTAAGGCTTAAAACAGGAACTTTTGACTCATTGATAATGTGATGCGCAAATGCACCGATGTAATTATTATAGGTATACCCTTCCTGATGGGTCATAATCAACACCATATCCGGTTTCTCTTTATCCATATATTGTAACACACGTTTATATGGCGGTACTTCGGAACGGTCGAATAATTTAACACGGCTCTTTACTCCGTTTTTCAACAGAGTTTGTTGAGCCTCCTTAAGCTTTTTATAAATCCTGCTGTTTTCCATTTTTACTCCCCCGACAAGAGCAGAAACCAAATGTATCTCTCCCTGATAAGTCTTTCCATAATATATAGCACTGGAAATTTTCCACTTGATATCCTTGGTAAGGTCCAAAGGGACCACAATTTTATCGTAATCCGGCTTGGGATTATCCCCTTTCAGCGTAAGTACCGGTGAAGTAGAATGAAGTGTCGCATGGTATACCGAAGATCCTAAATGCTTCTTTTCATTGTTGCCCTGATGGTTTTCTCCCATTACCAACAAATCCGGGCGCGTTCTTTTGGTTACTTCCAAAATCTTCTGATAGGCCTTGCCCCGTTCGATAGTTGTCTCAATACGAAGGGCGGGAAGCTTCTTTTTGATATCCTGTGTAAGCTCCAACATCTTCTCTTTTGCTTTATCCGTAACTTTGACCAAATAATCCCCTGAACTGAAAAATTCATTGAGTACACCCGAAGTTTCTATCACATGCAATAACTCCAGTGTCCCATTTTTCTCAATACATAAATTGGAGGCATGTTCCAATGCCTTTACAGAAGATCCTTTGAAATCTATGGGGACCAAAACACGTTCCAGTTCTTTAGCCATAAAAATTTTTTTTCTATTTTATTAAATCTATCCCATCCATTTATATCTTAAACATAAGTCAGAAAAAACAGTTTACAATGATAACAAAAAAAATTGACATGACCTGAAAACCAGCTACAATCATTCAATAAAAAAGCCTTTGCCATAATTGGGCAAAGGCTTTGTTTAGTGTGGAGCATACCGGGCTCGAACCGGTGACCTCTTGACTGCCAGTCAAACGCTCTAGCCAACTGAGCTAATGCCCCGAATAAATGAACTTCACTTAACAAGGTGCAAAAATAAAAAAATATTCTTTTTGGATGCAAGGTAATATCATTTTATCTTTGCATAAGCGAAGACAACAACTATGATGCGGATATTTACGGCCATACCTGCAGAGAGATCAAAAGCCTTAACAGATTTTGTCGGAAGTCTGAAAAAAATTGCCCCTTATCCACAGGTAAAATGGGTAGATCCTGCACAATATCATATCACGCTACAATTTATGGGTGATATAGAACAAACGCAGCTTCCTGCGATCTTTTCTTCATTGGAGAAAGTTGCCGCCCAAACAAGTCCATTCGGTTTTACGATTACAAGCCCGGGAATTTTCAAAGACCGCAAGAATTTTATACGGGTTATTTGGGCCGGCATAGAACCAGCCAGCCCTTTTTTTAAGCTGCATGAGCTTATCAAAAGCAGCTTATCGAATGCCGGATTTTCTATTAACCAAAGCTCTTTTAAAGCCCATTTAACCCTGGGACGTGCTAAACAAGCCATCACTAATCAGCAGGCCCTGGAAAATCATATCAATACATACACTCCCTTTGTGTTTTCCAGTCAGCAGGCCGCCTACTTTCAGCTGATCCAAAGCAAGTTAACATCCGGGGGGGCTATTTACAAAACCTTAAAAACATTTAATCTAACACCATAATATGCTACCAAAAACCATCCGGCAGGAAGCCGAAAAAATTCTGGAACGTCATTATAATGAGCCGGTAACTATTGAAAAAGCTATTCCCGTGGGTGGCGGTTCTATCAATAGCGCATACCGTATAGAGACCCCGCTGGACAGTCATTTTTTAAAATACAACAGTGCAGAACGTTTTCCGGGCATGTTTGAAAAAGAGGCCAAAGGGCTGCAATTAATGAGAGCTACCCGGACGGTTTATGTTCCGGAACTCATTGCTACGGGAAAAGCAGGATCTTACGCCTTTATCTTAATGGAATTCCTCCACCCCGGCAGCCGGCGGCCTGATTTCTGGGCTGATTTTGGGAAAAAGCTGGCCGGAATGCATCAAACTACCAACACCCAATTCGGCCTGGATCACGATAACTATATGGGCTCATTACAACAGTACAATAACTATCATAAAACCTGGTATGATTTTTTTATCCTGGAACGCCTGCAACCTCAGCTTCACCTGGCCTGTGAAAAGGGGTATATGAACAAAGGGCATGTAGAAAAATTCCAACAACTATATAAAGAACTGATCAATATTATTCCGGAGGAACAGCCTGCTTTAGTGCATGGCGACTTATACAGCGGAAATTATGTGGTTACGGAAAACGGAACCGCCAGCATCGTAGACCCGGCCGTAGCTTTTAACCACCGGGAAGTAGACATTGCCATGTCAACCATGTTCGGGGTTTTTGACAATGATTTTTATGACTCGTATAATCAGCATTTTCCCATGGAAAAGGGATGGGAAGAACGCCTGAATATATATAACCTGTACCCTTTACTGATCCATGTTAACCTTTTTGGCATGGGCTATTTAGCCAGTGTAGAAAGAATTATTCGCATGTTTTAGCCTGTTTCTGCTACAAAGTACCCCCTATCTTTTGAACTCTGCGTTCATGTCTTCCCCCTTCAAATTCTGCTTGCAGAAATGCTTTTACAATTTCCCAGGCTAACTCTTCCCCCACAAAACGTGCCGGCAAAGCAAGAATATTTGCATTATTATGACGTTTTGCCAGATCGGCAATCTCAGGGATCCAACCTAAAGCAGCACGAACACCCGCATATTTATTAGCCGTCATACTAACACCATTACCACTGCCACAAATAAGAATGCCCCGCGAAAGTTTCCCCTTGTTAATATCTTTTGCCATCGGATGTACCGTATCCGGATAATCCATGCTATCTTCGCTATAGGTTCCATAATCCGATATCTGATAACCCTGATCCAATAATTTTGATTTTATCAGTGCTTTTAATTTATAACCGGCATGGTCACTCCCTATAGCAATTTTTTCCGATTTTCCAACCATTGTTAATTTTTATTTTATGTTAAACGTTTTTGTAAAACTCTATATTGATCCATTGAACTAAACATCAAAGATATCTGTTTTAAAGAAAAAAGCCGCTATAATCAAATAATACTGTCCTTTAAATCGTTCTTTACTTTTTAACAATGTTATTAATAGAGCTGTTCAATTTGGCTTTCATTATGCGTATAACTTTTTTACTTTATCAACAATCCGGCTGTTCTTAACAATTTTGACCATAAAACATAAATCTATTAGAAATACTCAACCTGAAATGAACAAATAAAAAGCAAAGTTAAAACAAAATAGCAGGATTAATAACAGTTATCAGTACCTTGTTAATAACTCTTAAGTATTACAATATTAATTAATTATAGTTTAAAAAATGTTTATCTATTCTTAATATTGAAAAAACCAAATTAAAAATTTATTTTTTTTACACACTACTAACAGTCTATATACACTATACTAAAGAATTTTAAAATTTAAAAAATATAATATATAATGTCTAATCCGGATTACACCAAAGAAATAGAAAAGTTAAAGCGAGAAAAAAATGCTGTAATTCTTGCACATTATTATCAGACTTCTGATATACAAGACATAGCTGATTATGTTGGGGACAGTTTGGGGTTGGCCAGGCAGGCTGAGCAGGTCGAGGCAGATATGATCGTTTTTGCGGGGGTTCATTTTATGGCTGAAACGGCCAAAATATTAAATCCCGAAACAAAAGTGGTATTACCTGATTACGAGGCCAGTTGTTCCTTAGCGGAAGCGGCACCTAAAGAGAAATTCAAAGCATTTATTGAGCAATATCCAGCTCATAAAGTGGTTTCTTATGTTAATTCAACGGCCGAGGTGAAAACCATGTCGGATATTGTATGTACATCCGGAAATGCGGTGGATATCGTGCAATCGTTTGATAAAGATCAGAAGCTGATCTTTGCCCCGGATAAAAATCTGGGTGCCTGGGTCAATAAAATGACAGGGCGGGATATGGTATTATATGAGGGAACCTGCGAGGTTCATGATATTTTAACTACTGCTAAAATATTGAAAATGAAGGTTGAAAATCCCCAGGCCCCCTTAATTGCTCATCCGGAATGCCAGCCTCAGGTCCTGGAAGCTGCTGATTTCATCGGGTCTACAACAAAACTTCTTAATTATACAAAAAATAGTGATGCTTCTGTTTTTATTGTCGCTACTGAGACAGGAATTACGCATCAAATGAAAAAAGAATCGCCCGGAAAAAAGTTTATGATCGTTCCTGCAGACGAAACCTGCGCCTGTAATGATTGCAGATATATGAAAATGAATACAATGGAAAAATTGTACCAGTGTATGATAAATGAAAAGCCTGAGATTATGCTGGATGAACAAACTATTGAAATGGCCAGAAAACCAATAGACCGTATGATATCATTATCTAAAAAATTAGGATTGATCAAATAATATCTTGTGTGACCTTAATAGATAATTCCTCAATGAAAATCAATTTTTATATAGTATTTCTCAGTATTATCGCTTTGAATATAAATATTGTGAAGGCGCAGGTGGATACCACGAATCCTCATTACGAGAAGTTTTTATATGATAACGGGCAAATTTCTTCCGAAGGGATTCTGCGGGAGGGAAAACCGGATGGGTATTGGAAGACGTATTACAAAGATGGGACGATCAAATCCGAGGGTAACCGGAAAAATTTCAAACTGGATTCTACATGGAAATTTTATAATAGTGATGGAGAAATCAATATGATCATTAATTATAGAGAAGGCCTGAAAAACGGGAAAAGGATAACTTACTCGGAAGAGGAGATTATAATGGAACACTTTAAAGATGGTATTAAAGATGGTTGGACAAAGGTTTTTTATCCCGATTCTACGGTAAAGCGGGAAGTATATTTTGACAATGGAAAAAAAGACGGATATGAAAAAGAATATGACGAACAAGGGAATATTATAGCCTTGAATGAGTACGATCAGGGATTTTTGGTGAACCGTGAATTTATTAATAGACGGGATAATCAAGGCAGGAAACAGGGGCCCTGGAAAACGTTTTATCCGGATGGAAGTTTAAAAACTAGTGGTGTGTATTTAGAAGGGGAAAAACATGGGGTTTTCCGGGAATATGATAAAAAAGGGAATTTGTTGAATATTGAAAAATATGATAAGGGTAAAAAAGAAACCCGCGATAAGTCCGTGGCGGAATATGAAATCAAACGTAATTATTATTCCAGTGGACAGGTAAAAACTGAAGCTGCTTTTTTAGATGGAGAAATGGATGGAGTTCGCAGGGAGTATGATAAAGAAGGAAATATTACGGAATCCTATATAATGGATCGGGGGAATATGGTAGCGAAAGGGATAGTGGATAAAAGCGGAATGAAACAGGGAGCATGGGAAAAGTATTATCGTTCCGGCCGCTTAAAAGCCAAAGGCAGGTATAAAGATGATATTAAAGTAGGGGAATGGATTTATTATTTTGAGAATGGGCAGGTAGAACAAAAAGGCCGTTATAATGAAGAGGGCAAAGCTGAAGGAGAATGGAAATGGTATTATTCCAACGGGCAACTCAGGAAACAGGAAGAATTGAACAATGGAGTGGCGGATGGGATGTATAAAGAATATACCCTGGAGGGTGAACTATGGGCCAAAGGGAAATATGATAACGGAGTTCCCGAAGGGGAGTGGTATCTGTCACATAGAGGAATAAAAGAAAACGGAAAATATAAAAATGGTGTGCGTCAGGGTGTCTGGGAACATTATGAAGATGGCGTGCTGGTATATAAAGGGCGTTTTGAAGATGGATTACCCGATGGAAGACATGTTAGCTATTATCCCAATGGAAACCTTAAAAAAGAAGGGGAATATAATATGGGAGAAAAACATGGCGAATGGAGAAGTTATACCAAAGATGGCCAGCTTTTCCTGGTGGTTACATACCGTTTTGGGAAAGAGGTGAAATATGACAGAAAAGAAATTGAAGGAGCGGAGGAAAAACCGAAAGAATAATACGGTTGTTAAAAAGTTATTATAAATTTGCATACACTTTCAATACGATAGAACAGAAATATATGGCATGAGCAGGGAAAAAGTAAAAATATTACTTGTAGATAATGTAAATACGGTTGAAATTGATGTAAAAAACCGTCTCAGAGAAATGGGTTATGAGCTGGATGCTATCGCATTATCCGTTAATGAAGTTTTTGAATCCATTGATCAATCCCCTCCTGATCTTGTATTAATGGATATCCATCTGGAAGAGCAGAAAAAAGGCATTAAAACCGCGAAAGAAATTCAGGAACAGTTTGATATACCTGTGATCTTTCTGTCAGGGGAAACGAATTACGATATGCTCAGAGAAGCTGCTGCTGCTGATGTGTATGGGTTTGTTTCCAAACCGTTTGACCAGGCAGATCTTTTTGGAAGTATTGAACTGGCATTGTATAAGCATCATAAAGAACAGCAAATATTCAGAGGGGGAGCGAAAAATGCAGGAAGAAGTGGAGAAAAAAAGGTAAAAAAGGAATTTATTTTTGTACGGGCTGACTACAAA
>JAWOBQ010000195.1:0-6456 GCA_046484255.1 Bacteroidales bacterium
ATTTTTTTTAATTTTTTTAACGGCGATACTATATGAAGTTCTTACAGTACTGGGTTTAATTTCTAAAATTTCACCAATATTTTGGAAGGAGAAATTTTCAAAATACCTCATATTAAATATGATACGTTGTTGATGGGGCAGTTTAGCGATAGCTTGTTGCAGGAGTATTTGAGCATTATTTCCGTCGAACCAGGGGTCTTCATGCAAATTATTCAGGCTTTGCTCTGAATCTTCAGTGTTAAGTGCATAATTCCGGTTTTTATGTCTTATAAAGTTATAACATTGATTAACAGCGATACGGTATATCCAGGCATAAAGGCCTGATTCGTTTCTGAATTGGGGGATTTTTTGCCAGATTTTGATAAAGGTATTCTGCATTACATCATTAGTATCCTCGTGGTTAATGAGTATACGCCGGATGATCCAATAAACGCTTTTCTGGTATTTTTCAACCAGGCATTGAAAAGCCTGCGCCCGGCAACCGGGTTGTCCGAACAATTCAAGTATTTCTTTATCTGTTTTCGATGGCATTCAAGTTTTAAGTCTTGCGTTGTAAAACTTTTAAAGCAGCATCGACGATATTGGATTTCGATAAGCCATATTTTTCCATTAGTTCCTGTGGTTTTCCACTTTCCCCAAAGGAATCGTCCACCCCGATCATTTCCAGGGGCGCGGGCATATTGCGTGCCAGTGATTGCGCGACACTATCTCCAAGTCCCCCGTTAAGCATATGCTCTTCTGCTGTAACAACACAAGCTGTTTTTTTCACCGAGGCTAAGATTGCCTTTTCGTCCAGTGGTTTAATAGTATGAATGTTAATCACTTCTGCTTCGATGCCTTTTTCTTTTAAGAGTTCTTTAGCTTCAAGTGCAGGCCATACTAAGTGCCCGGTGGCTATAATAGAGACGTCATTTCCTTGTGAAAGTCTAATGGCTTCTCCAATTTTAAAAGGGAAATTTTCCGGCATAAAGACCGGCATTTTGGGGCGGCCGAAGCGCAGGTAAACCGGGCCGTTGTATTTTGCAATGGCTTTGGTTGCCTGGTAGGTTTGGGTATAGTCGCAGGGGTTGATAACGGTCATGCCGGGTAACATTTTCATCATTCCTAAATCTTCCAGCATTTGGTGGGTGGCTCCGTCTTCGCCCAGTGTCAGCCCTGCGTGGGAAACACAGATCTTTACATTTTTATTGCTGTATGCGATGCTTTGCCGGATCTGGTCATAGACTCTTCCTGAGCCAAAATTGGCAAAAGTAGAGGCAAAGGGGATCTTCCCTGCAGTGGCCAGCCCTGCAGCTACCCCCATCATATTGGCTTCTGCGATGCCGGCCTGGAAAAACCGCTCCGGAAACTCACGGGCGAAATCATTCATTTTCAGCGAGCCGGTAAGGTCGGCGCACAAGCCGACGATGTTCTCATTTTCACGTGCAATTTCTAACAGGCCTGCTCCATAGCCCGAGCGTGTATCTTTATGATCTCTGATTTTATAAGTACTCATGGATTTATATTTTCATTTATATACGGAAATCGTTTTTGCTTCCCCCGGGGTAATCTCAAAATCTACTTCCCGGGTATATTTTGCATGGGTAGTAGCTTTGCTGCGAAATACAACTTTATAATGGCCGGGCAGCAGATAGACCGATTCTTGCTGGGTGTTTTCGGGAAGGTTGTACAGCCATTTTAATGAGCCATCATTCTCTTGCTTGTAAATGCTGCCATAGCCATGGGTTCCCATACGGATCATGGCAATTCCGGGGGTGGGGATGTCTATAGTAGTCGTATGATTTTGCCTTACAGCTACCCCTTCCACATTTATCCGGGGCAATGTCAATATTTCCAGATCATATTTTCCGATCAGGTATTTTTCTCTTTTTCCTGTATGTTGCAGGTTCAACGTTTTCATGTCTCCTTGTTCACGTACGATACATTGAATATGATGGTCTTTTTGTTTTCTTCCCTGCAGTGCTATTTCCAGATTCCCTTGCGGGGCGTCTACCCCGGCGATATTATGTTTGCCGGGAGTTAAACCAAAAGAGTCTATATGTACGGGAGGGATTGTGTGGATATCGATCTCGTATGTGATCATAGGGTCCAGCTCAAGAGTGTCGGGATTCCCTTTGGCATTTATGGTGTGCATAAAATTATATACGAATTCACCGGAGACCTTATTATAGAAGGTCATATTGACATTTGTTTCTGTGGGATTTCCTTCCACATCCAACAGGTTAACCTGGGCAGTGGTAGGGTTTATGGCTTTATTGATCGCGATATTCAGGGCGCTTCGAAACTCCTGGCTGTTCCGTGCATCAAAATAGGTCCCGGCACATTCAAAGGCATCACGGAAGTCTTTGCCCACACCGATGATAAATGGCTTAAGCATTATTCCTTTCTTTTGAAGCTTTAGCGAAACTTCACAGGGGTCGCCTCCGCATTCTTCTATGCCATCGGTGATCAGGATCATAATATTACGACAGTTATCACAGGGGGGATAATCATCGGCAGCTTCTTTCATGGAAAGGGCTATAGGAGTAGTGCCTTTGGGAATAATGGTTTTTAGCTTATATTTTATGCGGTCTGTATTATCTTTTGAAAAAGGAACTTCCAGCTTGGTGTCATCACAATTTTGGGGGGGGAAGTGATGTTGATGTCCGTAAACACGTAATGCCAGTTGCAGGTTTTTTTCTTTCCGGAGGCTGTCTAACAGTTCACCCATTAAGCGGCGGGCAATATCAATCTTGGTTTCATCTTCCCATTTGCCGTACATGCTGCGGGAAGCGTCAAATACAAATAATATCCGGGTAGTTTTTTTTGTTTTTTCGCTGCTGCTGAAGGACTGGGCATGCAAACTCTTTACCGGTTGAACGAAAAGCAGCAAAAAAATGATGCTGGCAACAAAACGGGTGTGCATATAGATATGATTTATGAGTTTGATCGTCAAATCCTTTTATGGTTTATTTAGCATTACTACGGGGGAATGGCATTGCTCTTTGGCGTTACTACCTTTCCTTAAAACAATAAGAGATCAAAAAAACATTCATGCCAGTGAAATTTTTGTGCATTCCTTCAAGCATTATATAAAAATACTTTATCATCAGATAGCCAACAGCTTACAATTTTAATAATCTCCCAGTGTCTCCGGCAATTGCGCCAGGGCTTTTTCTTTGAGTTCCTTATCCGGAGCTTTCCCATGCCATTCGTGGGTGCCTTGCATAAAGTCCACTCCCTGCCCCATGTTGGTTTTCATAAGTATTACAATAGGCTTTCCTTTTCCGGTCATGGATTTTGCTTTTTGGAGGCCTTGTATAATAGCTTCCATATCATGTCCGTCCATTTCAAGGGTAATCCATCCAAAGGCTTGCCATTTCGCTTTCAGGTCGCCCAGATCCATTACTTTTTCCACGGGACCGTCAATTTGCTTGCCGTTAAAATCTATGGTAGCGATCAGCTTATCAATTTTCCGGGCGGCAGCGAAAATTGCGGCTTCCCATATCTGACCTTCTTGTAGCTCCCCGTCTCCGTGGAGGCTGTAGACGATCTTTTCGTCCTCCTCCAGCATTTTAGCCATGGCATGCCCTATGGCTACGGAAAGGCCTTGCCCCAAAGATCCGGATGCAACCCGTATGCCCGGCAGTTTTTCTTCTGTCGCCGGATGGCCTTGTAAGCGGCTGTTAATCTTGCGGAACGTGGAAAGCTCTGAAATGTCGAAGTATCCGCTGCGGGCCAGAATGCTATACCATAAGGGGGAAATGTGCCCGTTGGAAAGATAAAATACATCCTGATGCCTGCCTTGCATATCAAAATGTGAGGGGTCGTGATCCATCATTTTAAAATAAAGACAGGTTAAAAAATCCGTGCAACCCAGAGACCCCCCCGGGTGTCCGGAGTTTACCGCATGAACCATACGGATAATATCCCGTCTTACTTGTGTGGCTATTTGCTGAAGTTCTTGTGTTGAGACCATTATTTTAGATAATATTTTTGAGCAAAATTACATTTTTATCGGTTATCAGCAGCATTGTTAATAAAAATGGGAAAACTTTTAGTGATTCTTTTTCTTTCCGCTCATGAGAAGGGTTTCCATAATGAGGCTGGTGGCACCGGTATTGGCTTTGATATAGTTTCCGGCTATTTTTCCGGCATGCAGCCGGTGTTGGTTATCATGGATAAGATTTTCCATACAACTGTTAAAGCTAGAACGGTTGTTAATGGAAAAGGCTCCTCCTTTGTTTATCAAGTCTTTAGCTTCCCGAAACTGCCTGTAATGGGGGCCGAAAACAACTGGAATATTATATGTAGCTGCTTCCAGGGTGTTATGGATGCCTTTTCCAAATCCCCCACCGATATATGCGATATCTGCGTATTGATATATGAACGGGAGTATTCCGATGGTATCTATGATCAGGATATTTGCTTTATCCGTCTGCATGCTGTTTATCCTGCTCCATAATAATGTTTCTTCAGGCAGGCGCCGGATCAATTGCCGGATATGTGTCTGTTCCACCTGATGGGGGGCAAAGATGATCTTAAGCTTTGGCCCGGCTTGACGGGTGAGCTGCTCGGTGAATAGTTTTTCGTCGGGAGGCCAGGAGGATCCGGCTACTATAACCAGCGCCCCTTTGCAGAAGGCTTCCAGCTCAGTAAAGGAGGGAGCATTCCGGGAAATGGCTGAAACTCTGTCGAAACGGGTGTCTCCGGATAGCGTATGACGGCTGATCCCCAAAGAATCCAGCAAGGCTGAGGAGGTGTTGTTCTGAACAAAAAAATGCCTGAATTTGTGGAGACGCTTGCGAAAAATGCCCCCATACCATTGAAAAAAATGCTGTTTCTTTCTGAAAATCCCTGAAACCAGATATATAGGGATATCTTTTCTGTGCAAAATATCAATATAATGTAGCCAGAATTCATATTTAATAAAAATGACAATGGAAGGGTTAACGATTTCGATAAATTGCCGGGCGTTTTTTTTGGTATCCATCGGAAGATAAGAGACGTAACCGGCTAATTTATAATCTTTTCTCACTTCATATCCTGAGGGAGAGAAGAAGGTGAGCAGGATAAAATCGCGGGGGAAACGTTCTTTCCAGGCTTCAATTAGGGGGCGGGCCTGTTCAAATTCGCCCAGCGAAGCACAGTGGAACCAGATCACAGGCTTATCCTCAGGGATATTGCCTTTGAGTTGATAGAAAAGGTTCTTTCTGCCCTTTACAAAGCGACAGGCCTTTGAATTAACAGGAGAAATCGTGCGGGCGAAAATCCAGTATAGCTTAATAATGAGACGGTAAAACCACATAATATCAGTAGTAATAATATTGATCGGAGGATTTTCCGTATAGTGGAATGACCCAACCTATTCGTAATCCGTAAAGGGAATCAAAGCGTTCTCCGGTATCTTTTTGCATGGTTTTAAAATTGTAATCGCGCCGTGGTTTCGTCCAGGCTTGTATCAGTTCCACTCCAATGTAGAAGCTGCTTAGCCGGTTGCTCCCCATATGGAGGTATCCGAAAAATTCACTGACAGCCAATCCGTTCGTTAGCCTGTCGTATCCTTTTTCGTATTCATGGCTGATCTGTGGCGCTTTATTTCCCGGGTTTTCTATTCTGGTTCTGTGCTGAAGAAGGCCAATTCCGGTAGTGAAAAACAGCCCGGAATTTGCGTTCGGTCCAATTACCGGAAAGAGCTTGCCGGCCAGTAGATTGGTATAAAATCCGCGCTGGTGGTAATAAACTTCTGTAAATTGTCCGTTGCCATCGATAATTGCTCCCTGGCTGGTGGTGATATTGGAAAGGATCTCTGACTCGTTTTTTACATTTTCACTGAAAATATAATTGAATTCTGCTCCCAATAACCAGTTGTTAGCAGTTTTGTATAGAAAAGAACCGCCGGCGGAAGTGCTTATCCCGTAACGCTCGGCCAGGTCGTCGCCCGGCATCTGCATGCCGAAGTTGATATTGATCATGGGAGCCCGGACAATGCTATCCGAAACCTGTTGTTGACTAATCCCGGTTATAACAATGAGCAAAAAAACAACTGTGAGAATTTTTTTTAGCATAAGCTTGAATTGATGATGCAAAATTAACGAAAACCCGGTAATTTTATTGAGTCCGGTCTAAAAACACTAAATGTATCACAGCCCCTAAAAATCAGCTTTACCCCATCCCTAAAGAGAGGCTGATTTTCAGCGGATTAACCCTTTAGGGTTCGGGGTAAAAAGCCGGTGAAAATCAAATGTGACCTTTTTAGACCGGACTCTTTGTTCTTTATAAAATACTATTTCCGGATTAATTTGGAAAATGTTGGCAGGTAGTGTATCTTTGATGTTTTCAAAAAGCGGACATATGAAACACCCATGCTAAAGCTTTTAACACACATTCACTCGAAGAGAGAGTATATGAGCGATCCACGACAAGATGCCTTTTTACAGCGCATACGTGAGGTCCTGGGCTCAGACCGGAAAGTGG
>JAWOBQ010000200.1:0-3822 GCA_046484255.1 Bacteroidales bacterium
ACAGAGTCTTCTTCTTGCACGTGAGCTTCAGGCATTTTATCGCACCTTGCTGGTGGTATGGGAGTCTAAACCTGCTGATCCATCATACCTGAGGTTCATCGAACGGTACGGATTGAATGTGGTTTATTTGAGAGGTCCGTTCCCGCTTAGATTTTTTCAGTTGTGGCGGCTTTTGATCCGGGAGAAAGTAACCCATATTTTTAATTTTCTGCTTGTTAACAATTTGTTTGGTGGCTTGGCGGCGCGATTGGCTCGGGTTCCGCACATTTTCGGCGGCATTCGGAATTGTGAACTTGTCCGCTCCAAATTTTTATGGCAAAGATTCCTCCATAACCACATTTCCCACAACAGCATTTTCAATAATTACGCGGGTGCCCGTCATTTGACAGAGAGAGGATTCAGACCCGATAAAGCGAATGTGATCCACAATGGCATAGATGTCAATGGAATGGTTCCTGAGAAATCGTTCGAAGGTCCGGTGGTCATTCTGTCAGCCGCCCGGTTTTTGCCGCAAAAGGATTATTTCACGGCACTGAAAGCAATAACAATTCTGAAGAAAGCAGGATATAATTTTCTTTATATCATTGCCGGTTATGGCCCCGGCGAGACTGATATCAGGCGATGGATTGAAGAGCTGGGTGTCGAAGACCGGGTCCGGATTGAAATTTCCCCATCCGATTTGCCGGGGCTTTTTGCCCGTTCTCATATCTATCTCAGCACTTCTCTTAAAGAAGGGCTGTCCAATTCTATCATGGAAGCAATGGCAGCTGGTTTGCCCGTGGTGGCGACCGATGTCGGTGACAACCGGTACCTTGTCAAAGACGGGGTGACCGGAATGTTGATATCCCGGGGAAATGACAGGGAAATTGCCGATTCTTTGGAGAAGTTGCTTCAGGACAGTGATGTAAGACAAGAGATGGGGCTGGAAGGTTATGAACGACTGAAATCCGGTTTTTCGACCCGTCAGTTTCTGGACAATTATCTAAAAGTATTGAATGATGCATAAAAACTCAAAGCATAAAAAGCCGGTAATTGCTGTAATCGGATTAAAGGGATTTCCGGCTTATGGAGGTTCGGCACGGGCAGGTGAAAATATGATGGCTTATCTGAAGGATGAGTTCCGTTTTGTCGTGTTCAACAGCCGGAGTCATACCACCCGGAAAAGTGGCACCTATGACGGGATCCAGCAGATCGTTTTCCGGAAGTGTTTCATCTCATCGCTCAATACCCTTTACTACTATTTGTATGCCACCTTTTATTGTTTGTTTAGAGGTGGATTTGACGTGGTTCATGTTTTTCATGTGGATGCCGCATTCATCGTACCCCTTTTGCGGTTGCGCTACCGGGTGGTTTCGGGGCACCGGGCCCGCCCGCAGTTTGCGGATAAATGGAACCCCCTGGTGCGGCATTATTTCAGATTTATGGAATGGTTGTTTTTTAAAATGCCGGCAGATGTGGTGACCTCTGTCAATCGTGAAGTGGTGGAGATATTTGGCCCCCGCACTCGTCGTCAGATCCTTTATATTCCAAATGGTATTGATATGGCGAACTTGAGAGACCTGCCCGGGGTAGAAGAAAAAGGATATGTGCTTTTTGCTTCCGGGCGGATCATTCCTGCCAAAGGGGCCCATTTGATGCTGGAAGCCCTTAAGGAAATTGGCTATAAAGGCAAGGTGCTTGTAATCGGAAATCGTGATCATTCCCCCGAATATGCCCATAAGCTTGAGAAGATGGCAGCCCCGCTGAACGTTTTATTTATGGACATCATTAAAGACAAAAAAGAATTGATGGCCCGGGTAAAAAATGCCGGAATGTTTGTTTTTCCCAGCTTTCATGAGGGTATGTCCAATATGCTTCTGGAAGCGGCTTCTCTGCAGGTGCCTCTGATTTGCAGCGACATTCCCGGTAACCGGCAGGTGTTTAGCGAAGATGAAACTTTCTTTTTTCGATCAGGTGATGCAAAAGATCTTGCCGCAAAAATAAGGTATGTGCTGGATCATCCTGACAAAGCCAATGAAGTGGCCCGTAAAGGCTATGAACGTTTAGAGAAAGAATACAACTGGGAACATCTTTCAAGGCGGTATGCCGGAATTTACAACTGGCTCATCCAAAACAAAAAACCGCTGAATCGCGGTAACTCTTTTGATGCCGTGTGACCGTAGTTCTTTATCACAATTTTTTTTTAAAAAAAAGGATCTCACCTGATTTATGTGAGATCCTTTTTTGAAGTTATTCTTGATGATTTTTTGTTTTACATTTCATAATCTCCGGCGAGTTCGTTCAGATACATCTCCAGATTGGTGTAATAAGATGATATGGTATTTTCAGAAGCATCATCTGCTGATTCGGGATCAAGCCCTTGCTCAATTTCCCATTTATCCGGGATTCCGTCTCTGTCTGTGTCTTCCGGAGCTTCGCCTGAATGCTGCGTGGGAATAATAGCCTGATTGTATATTTTTTTCTTATCGTAAGCCATTAATTAGCTAAATAAAACGGTGCAAGTGCCACGATAAAACCAACCTCCCACATTTCAGCATCGTAACACTTCCAGCCTAAGTTTTGCAAAACGATATAATGATCCAATATCATTTCACAAAGTTATAAAAAATATCTATCAAAGCAATAATTCCATTTATTCATTATAATTATCAATCATTACATTCATCTCCATTGCCCTTTTTTTATAAGATTGAGGCTTAACTGTATATACTTCTTCATGAAAATCATTATTAATAGGAAAATTAAGATGAATAAATGAATGTAAACTACTTGCTGCATAACCTCGTGGCTTATTACTTTGGTCAGGAATTAATCCTTTTTTCATTCTTTTTATATATTTTCCATAATCAACTCTATCTTTATAGTATCCAATAAACTTATTTGCTTTCTGTAATTCATATCCATGATATACAACAGGTTTTGAATTATCTATAAATTTCCACGCTACAATAATTTTTTTAATTCTTCTGTAAAAAAAGTTATAAACAGGGATTAATATTTTTACGGGTTGTTCTTCTCTCTTTATTTTATCTCTCATATCAACGATAACATTTTTCCCAAAAAGTTGCAACAAAAACGCACCAATCAATAATGATTCTGGCGGGCACGTCACAATATATCTATCATATTTCAAAAATAAGACCTTGAACAAAGCTAAAAATCCCCATACAATTGCGGGAAAGTTTTTACCAAACCTGATAATGTGCTTGTTTGTTTTTGGCAAAGTTTCATCTAATTGACTTTGAATGGGAACTTTTGTTGTTAACACATCAAAATCCATATATTTAGAAAACTGTAACCACCTCATTGTTCCTGAATTATTATACGGATACCAATAATAGGCTATTAATAATGTTTTACTTGTTATCATATTTCATAGTCATAAAAATATCTATCAAAACAAAGTTACGATTTTTACTTTGATACTATCAAATATACCAAAAAATCCACAGAATATGTTGTATAACAGGAAAAATAAACCATAAAATGTTTGCACGTGTCGTAAATATGCATTATCTTTGAAGTAACATTAAAACAAAAACAAAATGAAAACAAGAATTGAAGTAATCACAGACGAAAGGCATGAAGAAATATTAAGTAAAAACGGTTATAAACAAGTTGGTCGTTTTTTCCAACGAAATGGACGGCAATATAAAATTGCTTGGTTGCATCTTAATGATTGGGAACAATTAGTTTATATTGATTTAATTGAAGTATAAATCAATCTGCTGCCCTACCGGCAATACGGGGATAAACTTTAAAAAAATGGAAATACCACAAAAAACAATTGAAGCATTAGGATTAAAAAAAGTTGAACATATT
>JAWOBQ010000204.1:0-7878 GCA_046484255.1 Bacteroidales bacterium
TATCTACTATCTACTATCTACTATCTACTATCTACTATCTACTATCTACTATCTACTACCTCCTACGCCTCATTCCCTGCGCGCACCCCCTAACCCCTAAAGGAGAAGCCCACCGCACACTGACTTAGCCTTCCGGCAGTTCGCCTCCTCGCATTTAATCATCCACCTGTGTCCCGGGAATCCCGGCAGGAGGCTTTATAGACAGCCCCTAAATAGTGTCTGTTTCAGTTTAAGCATACGAAAATACTACATTTTTAAAAAAAATGAAAGGAAAATAACTACCAACAGGGATAACAAAGCGGCCCCCGAAAAGGCGGCAAGGTGCCCTCCTATTAAATAAAATCCTCCAATAATTAAAGGGCCAGCAGTTTGTCCCAGCCGAAGGACCATTCCATTAAAAGACATAAACATTCCGCGGTATTTCAGGGAAGCCACCTTAACCAAGTACACCTGAATACTGGGAAAGTTTATTCCGTGTCCAATTCCAAATATAGTAATTGGGATAGCTAACATCAGGGGGGTTGTCAAAAACGGAACAATAGAAAAAGCGATGACATAGGCCATGAACCCAGCTATAATAAGCTGACGTTCACTAAAATGCTTGCTGATCTTACCGAGCATGGCCGAAGTAACGGCCGTAACCAAAGACATTCCGGTAAGTGTCATTCCTATTTCTAAAGAAGAAGAGTTAAAATTATCATTCATAAAAAGAGGGAGATAGGTAAGGAACGCCCCAAAAAGAGTAACAAAGACAACAAAATTAGCCAGGAACATAAACACTACTGTAAAAGACTTCATTTGTTTGGCGGCTTCTTTGATATAGGCCATGAACTTTCCTTCCCCTTTGGGTTCAGGGTTTTCCAGTTTAAAAAGCACTGCCCAGGCGACGGGTAGAGCCAGTAAAGGCATTAAGAAGGGATAGTGCCAGCCGAAAATCGCCAACGCTCCCCCAATGGCGGGGTAGGCTGCTGTTCCGATGCTTAGAACACTGGCTACAAGCCCCATAACCGCAGGTCGCTCTTTTTTTGAATAGATATCCCCGATCAAAGTACTGTTCAGCGAGCCCAATGAAGCAGCACCGGCACCCTGTAAAACACGAAAAAATAAAATCCAGTGAAAATCTCTCAGGAAAAAACAAGTAAACCCTGCCAGGGCAAACATTACCAAGGAAGGGACCAGCACTGTTTTCCTTCCAAAACGATCGGCCAGAATGCCCAGCAAGGGGGTCATGATTATTCCCGGCAAACTAAAGAAAACTACCAGTAACCCCACCTGCTGATTGCTGAGGTGAAGATCAGCACGAATATCCGGGAGCACAGGCGTAATGGTAGACACCCCCATCACTGCCACCAAGGTAAGGGCAAATATAACCTTCAGGTTCTTATCTTTACTATAGGCTCTTTTTTCTTGCACCATAATTACTACGCTGCAAAACTAACACAAAACAGGCACAAGAAATTTATTAACATTAAATGGTAAGGCGGAAAATTGATTTATTTTTGTTCCGATGAAAAACCAATAACGGATACATTTAAATAATGTTTGTTCATAATGTCCGGTATCTGCCTTGTTGCTCAAAATTTAAAGCATATATACACTGGAATACTGCGGTTTAAAAAATTTTTACAAGGTTAATTGAGTCCGTCCAGAAAGTGTGCATTTGATTTTCAGCGGGTGTAAAAAGCGTTGTGTTTTTAGACCGGACGCTTAATTCACTTAAAGGAGTTCAAGAGTTCACTTCGTTCGGTTCACACAGCCCGGTAAAAACGGGGGCAAGTTTTGATCCCGAACATTCTGAATCAAACACCCGGCTTTATAGACAGCCACTAAAACGCCCTGAATTGGTTTCATGCAAAAAGTTTAATGATCTAAATAAAAAAGACTGCAGATTATGAGTTATGATATGCAAGGCAAGCTGATTGAAAAGTTCAACACCAATCAGATTTCAGACAAGTTCAAAAAGCGGGAGTTTGTTCTGGAAAAGCGGGAAGAAGCCGCCGGCAGGGAATTTATAGAAACAATAAAATTTCAACTGACGCAAGACCGCTGTGACCTTATTGAGTCGTACAATCCCGGAGAAGAGCTAAAAGTCTACTTTAACATAAAAGGCAATAAATGGGAGCGTGATGACAAGATCAGTTACTTTACCAACTTAGATGTATGGCGGATAGAGCGTATCAACGCCAACAACCCGGATGAGCAGATGGCGGCTCAAAGCAATGCCGATACATCCCCCATGCCCGGCAATGATGATTTGCCCCCGATTGAAGATGAGAAGGAGGATGACCTTCCATTTTAGGAGGTCCGTGCTGTTTTAAAAGATCTGTCAGGAGATCAGCTTTTTTATTTTACCCACCAGTTTATCCCATGAATATTTGTCTTTTTCATGGCGGACATGTTCAATCATTTCCGGTTCCCGGTGCTGCTCATAAAAATCATTGATGGCTGCCGTGATTTCAGAAGGGTTGGGCTGAAGGACATACCCGGCCTTGTTGTGAGGGACGATCTCGGACAGTCCTCCGACATCGGTAACCAGCATAGGCTTTTCAAAATGATAGGCGATTTGTGTAACCCCACTTTGTGTGGCCGTCCGGTAAGGCTGAACCACGATATCACAAGCCGAAAAATACAAAGGGACATGCTCATCCGCAATAAATTCACTTTTAAAAATAACATTCTCCAGCTTATGGGATTTAATGATCTGCATGTATTCGCCGGGATCATCATAAAATTCCCCGGCCACGACTACCTGAATATTCTTCCGGCGTATTCCCTCATCATCCAGAGCCATCAGCAACAGGTCCAGCCCTTTGTATTTCCGTATAAAACCAAAAAACAATATTACAGGCCTGCCGGGATCAAGCCCCAGCTTTCTCCGTGCATCGGTTTTTTCCCATTTATTCCCGAACACATCATAAATGGGATGCGGATTCCAGTCCCGCGGTTTTTCATTGTCAAACTTCCCCAGATCCTCAAGTACTGCTTTCGACAAGGCTAAAAAGCCATCCATCGACTTAACAAAATAGCGGGAAAACATTCTGTCGAAAAAATGAGGCTCATGAGGTATCATATTGTGCAACAAAGCTATCCGAAACGCATTTTTTCCGGCTATTCTGCCAATCGTTCCCAGGCAGGGAGCCATAAAGGGCTGCCAGTACATCACCACGATCAGATCATACTTCTGTTTTCTGATGTTCCATCCGTTTCTGATCCAGTTAAAAGGATTTATGGCATTAATACGGGTATGAATAGGCAGATCAGGTTTCGGAGCAGAGGTATATTGCGTTTTCCCGGGAAACAAAAAAGAAGGATATTGCAAGGAAAAAGACAACAGCTGCACATGGTCTCCTTCCTCCTGAAAAGCGCTTGCCAGCCGCTCGGTGAAATTTGCTATACCCCCCCTGAGCGGGTGCGCCGGTCCGATGATCAATATCTTCATTCCTTATCCAGATGAATGGTTTTCTCAATCAAATACTGATTGCGATCATGAGCCGTGCGCGAGATCAGTTCCGCCAAAAATCCACCCACAAAAAGGATCGTCCCTAATTGCATGGATAACACCCCAAAATCAAACAACGGGCGCTCATTGATCCGTGAAATGCCCATGAATATTTTCTGATACGCCAGCACGATGGCGATAATGAACCCAATGACAAACAAGAAGGTCCCGATAGGGCCAAACACATGCATAGGCCTTTTGCCAAAACGGGAAATAAACGTTATGGATAAAAGATCTAAAAACCCATTAATAAAACGTTCCCATCCAAATTTCGTCTTTCCGTATTTCCTGGCCTGATGCTTTACTACTTTCTCCCCTATCTTCTTAAATCCGGCCCATTTCGCTATTGCCGGGATGTAGCGATGCATCTCACCATAAACTTCTATGCTTTTGATCACATCTGCACGAAAAGCTTTAAGCCCACAGTTAAAATCATGCAACTTTATGCCGGTCATTTTACGTGTAGCCCAGTTAAATACTTTTGTAGGAACCGTCTTTGTAAAAGGATCATATCTTTTCTTTTTCCACCCGGAGACCAGGTCATACCCTTCCTGCCGTATCATCCTGACTAGCTCGGGGATCTCCTCCGGGTTATCCTGCAAATCGGCATCCATAGTAATTACGACATCCCCCCGGGCATGATAAAACGCCTGATTCAATGCAGCCGATTTTCCATAATTGCGCCGGAATTTCACCGCCCTGATATTTTCATCCTCCCGTGAAAACCTTTCGATCACTTCCCAGGATTTGTCCGTACTCCCATCATCAATAAAAATAATCTCATAGGACAGACTATTCTCCCTGGCTACTTTTACTATCCAATCGCGCAATTCCGGCAAAGACTCTGCTTCATTTAACAATGCAATAACAACAGAAATATCCATAGACAATACATGTTTAGTTAAACGGTGAAGTTTCAGGATGCTCTTTTTTCACTATCATAGAGATTATCAACCCCCCGAATAACCCCCACAAAAGACCGTTGATAAGTTTAGTGATTCCAAGACCCCACCATGTATATACAAAATTCTTAAAAAAAAACCGCAGCCCATCAAATTCTTCCTGCCGCATATCAGGATTTTCTTCAGCCATCTGTTCCAGTTGAAGAACCAGAAAATCCTGCAGTAAATCAGGTGCAACCACAGAATAATGAAAAAAAGTGTAACCCATGATCAAAAGCCCGTAAAACAAAGCTGTCTGAAAGATCACCCGAAAAGCCTTCCCATAAGAAATATAGCCTTGTAATTTTTGTTCCCTGAAAGCATACGCACTATAAAACAACCCTAATAAGATCACTCCATATGCAACATACGTGTTTAAAGCCGAAGTAGTTTGATCTAATAAAAACGAGAGGAGCAACAGAAAAGCAATGAGCACGAAAATATACGCTCCGTACTTAAATGCATGCCGGCTAACCGGGGTTTTATATTCTGGCATTGGCCCTGATTTTTATTTGCAAAATTAACCGGATTTGTTCACATCTACAATAAAAATACATTAAATATTAACCCCCTGCCTTTTATCAAACCAAAAAACCAATCCGTATCGTCCTGGAAAACCCCAAAAAACAGCATCTCAGGCAACCAGGGAAATTCCCTGCCGGGCGGTCTATCCTATCGCCTAATCTCTTTCGTATCTTTCCATAATATCCGATTACTGCGTTATGCTCGTTTTTTATCACCGTCATTTGCTTAAGTAGTCTCTGTCCATAAAGTGGACTCGGAGACTTATCCCATATTTATCGACGCCTGCAACCCGAACGAAGTGAGCTCTTACACACTTTGTGGATAAAACACCAATAAATTATTGACGTGTAAAAAAAATTCATTATTTTTGCAACTCGGGGCAAGTCTTACACGACCAGCTCCCACTGAATTCCCCCAGGTCCGGAAGGAAGCAAGGGTAAGTGGTTGTAGCGGTGCGATGTAAGTAGCTTGCCCCTTTTTTTACCTAATCCAAAACTACCGGAATATTTTAAGGTTTACCGTTTTATCAGGCCTTGAGTTCCCCGGCTCATAAGTAATTCCTCAAGGCCGGTTCAAAGCATAAAAAAAGGACCGGCTTTTTTTTATAATTATAGCTAAACAGGTAAACAAAATATATTCCAATGCTGTTTTGTTGTTAGTTTAATGCGAAAATGACAGTTTTTCATTAATAAATAAAAAACAACCCATTATGAAATTTTTTATTGATACGGCCAAGCTCGATGAGATTAAAGAAGCAGAATCCATGGGGATTTTGGACGGAGTAACGACAAACCCTTCGCTTATGGCAAAAGAAGGGATCACCGGAGAAGCCAATATTATAAAGCATTATGAATCCATTTGCGATTTAGTAGATGGGCATGTAAGTGCTGAAGTGATTGCCACGGATTATGAAGGGATGATCACGGAAGGGAAACATCTGGCCGGCCTGCATGATCAGATCGTAGTGAAAGTTCCGGTTACCGCCAACGGCATAAAAGCGATCAAACATCTTTCAGAGCAAGGGATAAATACCAACTGCACCCTGGTTTTTTCTACCGGCCAGGCCATCTTAGCTGCCAAAGCCGGAGCTACATATGTGTCTCCCTTTATCGGACGTATCGATGATATGAATTATGACGGCATGGATTTAATCGAACAAATGGTTCAGGTTTTTGAAAATTATTGGTTCGAAACGGAAATTCTCGCCGCTTCAATACGTAATGTTAAACATATCCTTGAATGTGCTGAAGTAGGGGTAGACGTGATCACCAGCCCGCTTAAGCCATTAAAAGGGCTTCTGAACCATCCGCTGACAGACATCGGACTGGAAAAATTTCTGGCGGACCACAAGAAAGCACAACAACAGTAGCATAAGCGTACTTCTGCTTCCTTCTATATGAAGAACATTCAATGCTAAAAAACTAATATCCTATGATTTTAAAGCTTTTCGAAGAAACACCCAGTGAACGCAAAATCCACAAGGTTGTTGAAATACTTCAGCAGGGCGGGGTCATTATTTATCCCACAGATACTACCTATGCTTTTGGTTGCGATATCTACAACCAGGATGGACTGGAAAAAATTGCCGAGATGAAGGGAATCGCTAAAAAACAGGCTAAATTCTCATTTATTTGCAAAGACATCTCTGATATTTCAGACTACACGCGCCCCATCAGTAATTCAAACTTTAAATTGATGAAACAAGTGCTGCCCGGCCCTTATACTTTTCTTCATACCGCGAATAATAAAGTTCCGAAACAAATTCAGGACAAGAAAAAAACGGTAGGGATCCGCATTCCGGATAACAATATTGCCCTTGAGATTGTAAAACAACTGGGGAACCCTATCATGTCAAGCTCAATCCCTCTTGCTGAAGGAGAAGAAACGGAATATGCAACCAATCCTGAACTGATGCACGAAAAATATAAAAAGCAGGTGACTGCAATTATTGACGGGGGGCCGGGAGAATTAGCAGAATCAACCATTATTGACTGCACCAACAATGAAAGTTATGTCATCCGGGAAGGAAAAGGCGAAGTCCACGATCTGCTCAGCAAGTAATATTTTTGAGCACTCTCATAATATTAACAGCCCGGAAGAAACTTTCGAGACACTTTTGCAAAATCATGGCTGTAAAGTGGAACGTATTGTTTCTTCCGGGCATACTACCCCTATCGATGCACCGTATGTTCAGGCCCATCATGAATGGGTAATGGTATTGCAGGGACATGCAATCCTTGAAGTTGAAGATAAAACCATCCCTCTCCATAAAGGAGACTACCTGCTTATCCCTGCACAACATAAACACAGGGTGATCTTTAGCAGCAAAGAACCGGAATGTATATGGCTGGCAATACATATGCAGCCATAATACAAGACTGATCAATACGCCCGGGATTAAAACATCCATCTTTTATTACCGCGCATCACAGCAACCTTAACCATTTTCCTTTGGACCGAAAATTCCGGCAGGTATGTTTTATTATTCCGGAAAGCGTAACAGCGTCACCTCATTTTATGGGATCACTTCCAGAACCTCTTCAATGGAGGGACGCTCAAAAAGATTCATCTCTCCATCAACTTCTACATCCACTATAGGATATCCTATTGATCCTCCTCCCATACCGGCTTCATTCACCTTGTCCCACATCTCCTGATTCTTCTCATTATCATCCGTAACATCATAAAAGGTATAGTCCAGCTCTTCCGCATCGCAATCACTCATAAAGCTGGTACAATAGCCGCATCCGGGATTCCCGTATACAAACATTTCCCATTGGGGCTCCTGTTCCTGATCATTGGCATCGTCATCTTCTTCTTTATCGCAAGAAGCTACTGCCAAAGCTGTTGTAACAATAAATGCCAGGAGTAAAAATCTAACAAGTTTCATATCTTTATTATTTTATCGATTAA
>JAWOBQ010000056.1:0-7472 GCA_046484255.1 Bacteroidales bacterium
TTTTTTTAATGCGGCCCGCCGGCATGGTATAAAACCCATTATCGGATGTGAGGTATATGTGGCGGCACGATCCCGTGCTTCGACCTCGGATAAGCTTGACCGGGCGGGGTATCATTTGATCTTACTGGCAAAGAATAAAAAAGGATATCACAATCTGGCCCGTTTGGTATCCAGGGGATATCTGGAAGGCTTTTATTATAAGCCCAGGGTAGACAAGGAGTTGTTAAGAGAATATTCTGAAGGCTTGATTGCTTCAACAGCTTGTCTGGGCGGAGAAGTGCCCAAAGCGATCCTGCTTCATGGAAAAGAAAAGGGGCGGGAAGTGATACGGGAATACCGGGATATTTTCGGCCAGGATTTTTATCTGGAGCTGCAACGCAATGGGCATGAAGAGCAGGAGCCGGTTAATCAGATGCTTATAGAGCTTGGCCGGGAGGAAAACATAAAGGTTTTATGTGCGAATGATGTGCATTTTATTAATAAGGAAGACCACGAAGCCCATACGATCCTGATACATTTGAATACGGGTAAGGATCTTGGAGAAGATCTGGCTATGCACTATACCGGGGAGGAATATTTAAAGACGCCTCAGGAAATGAGTTTGTTATTTGAAGATATTCCGGAGGCAGTTGAAAATACGGTAGAGGTAACAGACAAGATAGAGGACTATGAGCTTACGCGGGATGTTATATTGCCGGTTTTTCCTTTGCCGGAAGGTTTTGAAGATGAAAATGAATATTTACGTCATCTTTCCTATCAGGGGGCTAAATCACGTTATGGTGAAGTAACATCAGATATTTCGGCGCGATTGGATCATGAGTTGGAGATCATCCGGAATATGGGTTTTCCGGGTTATTTTTTGATCGTTCAGGATTTTATCAATAAAGCCCGGGAGATGGAGGTGATCGTCGGGCCCGGCCGTGGGTCGGCTGCCGGTTCTGCAGTGGCTTATTGTGTGGGGATCACCAATATTGATCCGCTTACGTATAATTTACTTTTTGAACGGTTTCTTAACCCGGAGCGGGTGAATATGCCGGATGTAGATGTGGATTTTGATGATGAGGGGCGTGAACGGGTTTTGCAGTATGTGATTGATAAATATGGATCAGAAAAAGTAGCCCAGATCGTTACTTTTGGCTCTATGGCAGCGCGTTCTTCGGTACGTGATGTGGCCCGGGTGCTGAAGTTACCTTTGCCGGAGGCTGATATGCTGGCTAAACTGGTGCCCGAAAGACCGGATGTTACCCTTAAATCTGCCCTGAAGAACGTGCCGGAATTAAAGAAAATCCGGGAGACAGAACAGGGGCTGCAATCCGATACCCTTAAATTTGCCGGCATTCTGGAAGGCTCCGTGCGGCAAACAGGAACCCATGCCTGTGGTGTAATTATCGGGCCCGAAGACCTGACTGAGTATATCCCCCTGGCTACGGCTAAAGATTCCAAGATGCCGGTAACACAATATGGTGGAAAATATGTGGAATCGGTGGGAATGTTAAAAATGGATTTTCTGGGCTTAAAAACCTTATCCATTATTAAGGATGCCCTGAAAAATATTAAACACCGCCATGATGTGAATATTGATATCGAGCAAATTCCCCTGGATGATACAAAGACTTATGCGCTCTTTCAAGCCGGTAACACAGTAGGAACTTTTCAGTTTGAATCGGAAGGAATGCGGGAGCATCTGAAAAACCTGAAACCTTCAAATATTGAAGATTTAATAGCGATGAATGCGCTTTATCGTCCGGGTCCCATGGATTATATACCTACTTTTATTGCCCGGAAGCATGGCAGGGAAAAAGTGAATTATCCGCATCCTATGCTGCAAGAAATATTGGAGCCCACTTACGGGATCATGGTCTATCAGGAGCAGATCATGCAGACGGCACAGATCATGGGGGGCTTTACCCTGGGCAATGCGGATATCTTAAGGCGCGCTATGGGGAAGAAGGAAATGGATATCATGGAAAAGATGAAAAAAGACTTTGTTGATGGAGCAAAGGAAAATCATGATATACCGGAAGAGAAAGCCGCGGAAGTGTTTGCTGTGATGCAGGAGTTTGCCAATTACGGATTTAATCGCTCCCATGCAGCTGCTTATTCTTTTATAGCCTATCAGACAGGATATTTAAAAGCCCATTATCCGGCGGAATATATGGCGGCTGTGCTTACGCATAACCTTCATGATATTAAAAAGGTTACTTTTTTTATCGAAGCTTGCCAGCGAATGGATATACCGGTTTTGGGGCCGGATGTAAATGAATCTATGGCGAATTTCACGGTTAACGATAAGGGGGAGATACGGTTTGGCATGGTTGCTATTAAAGGAGTGGGGGAAAATGCTGTGGAGGAGTTGGTTCAGGAAAGACAGCAAAATGGTGCCTACCAGGACATCATCGACCTGGTGAAGCGGGTAAACTTGCAGGCGGTTAACCGTAAAGCGTTAGAATCACTGGCACTGGCCGGTGCATTTGATAATTTCTCCGGAACACATCGGGCGCAATATGTGTACCGGGAGCATCCCGATGACAATACATTTATGGAAAAACTGGTGAAGCACGGGCAGTTGTATAAGCGATCCCTGGAAAGTACCCAGCAATCTTTGTTTGGTGATATGGAACAAGTGGAAATTGCAGATCCTGAATTGCCTGATTGTGAGCCTGTTTCACAATTGCAAATGCTCAGACAGGAAAAAGAAATGATCGGCTTTTATCTCTCAGGACATCCACTGGATGAGTTTAAGCTGCCAATACAGTATTTTACAACCACCGATATTGAAGCGATAAATAATGATCCGGTGAAGTTTAAAAACCGGGAAGTGGTCTTTGCCGGAATGGTTACCGAAAGTCTTAAGCGTACAACAAAGAAGGGCGATGAGTTCGGGATTGTTACCCTGGAAGATTATTCTTCTTCCAAAAAATTGATGCTGTTTTCTGAAACTTACCTTAAGCACAAGCATTTTTTAGAAGCAGGGCATTTTTTGATGGTATGGGCAAAAGTACAGGAAAAATATTATGATGAATCCCAGTTGGAAGTAAAAGTACAAAAGATGAGCCTGTTATCGGAAGTGTTGGAAAAGATGGTGCGCTCGATCTGCCTGCATCTGCCCCTGGAAAACATTAATGACAGCTTTACCGGGCAGATTGCCCGATTGGCTGAACAATATCCCGGCAAGGTATCCTTAAGTTTTGTGATCCGTTTTGTGGATGAAAACAGTGATCCGGAGCACAATCAGAAAGCCCTGAAAATGGTTTCACGGTCCAGAAATGTGGATGCGGAAAAATTTATAAAAACAATTTCCAGGGAATATCCGTTTATTCATATTAAAGTGAATCAATGATAAGATGAGTCCGGTCTAAAAACACTAAATTTATCACAGCCGCTAAAAATCAGCTTTACCCCATTTCTAAAGGGTGGCTGATTTTCAGCGGCTTCACCCTTTAGGGTTTGGGGCAAAAAGCCGCTGAAAATCAAATGTGACCTTTTTTGACTGGACTCATAAGATAAAACACAAAAAAATTTTATCTTTGTTGTTTAAAATCATTAAAATTAAATATTATGGTTGTAGAGTTAACAGATGCGAATTTTGACGAGATTGTCAACAATACGGATAAGCCAATTGTTATTGATCTTTGGGCAGAGTGGTGTGGCCCCTGTAAGATGATCACACCTATTATGGAAGACCTGGATAAGGAATATGATGGAAAAGCGGTTATCACCAAGTTAAATGTGGATGATAACCCGAAGACCACGGGAAAATTTGGGATACGCAATATTCCTACCGTTTTGTTTTTAAAAGACGGGGAGGTTGTAGATAAGCAGGTTGGAGCGGTACCCAAGCAGGTGCTTGCCGGCAAGCTGGACGCATTATTATAATCCATCAGCAAGTAACATACTATTTAACTGCCGCAGCTTTTTAATTAAAGGCGGTATATCGTTATGCCTATAAACTATATTGACAGGAGTCGTTTAAAGCGTTTTTCAAATTTGGAACTGGTTGCTCGTCAGGTAGTAGAGGGTTTTATTACCGGGATGCATAAAAGCCCGTTTCATGGTTTTTCGGTAGAGTTTGCAGAGCACAGGCAATATAACCAGGGTGAATCAACGCGCCACATAGACTGGAAGTTATACGGGCGGACAGACAGGTTGTATGTAAAGCGGTATGAAGAAGAAACAAACCTGAGGTGCCAGATATTGGTAGATGTTTCTTCTTCTATGTATTATCCGGTAAAGGAGAATCCCGGGCCGGATGATCCCAATAAAATGGTTTTTTCGGTTTATGCGGCGGCAGCCATTATTCAAATGCTTTTAAAACAAAGAGATGCAGCTGGTCTCTCTCTTTTTTCTGATCATATTCAACAGCATACCCGGGCGCGCTCCACCCAGGCGCATCTGCAATATCTTTACGGGAACCTTGAGCGGCATTTACAGCAACCTAAACCGGATGAAAAACATGCAACGGCCGTATCTACTGTTTTGCATAATATAGCCGAAAGGATACCTAAGCGCTCGCTGGTGGTGATCTTTAGTGATATGTTTGATTCCTATGAAGATACCGGAAAAATTTTTTCCGCCCTCCAACACCTCAAGCATAATAAACATGAAGTGATCCTGTTTCATACTATTGAGAAAAGTACTGAATTTGACTTTGTATTTGAAAACCGGCCTTATAAATTCATTGATATGGAGGGGGGGAACGAGCTGAAACTAAATCCCCGGGAAATAAGATCTCAATACCTGCAGCGTATAGGGTCATTTCGTAAACAATTGAAATTGCGCTGCGGACAATATAAAATTGATTATGTGGAAGCGGATATCAGCAAAGGATTCGAACAGGTGTTGCTTCCATACTTTAGGAAGCGAAAAAAAATGTTTTGAAAAAACAGGGTTTTGGGTGCTTCTTTGCTTTTTTGAGTGTTTCTTTATATAAATTTATAGGATTAATATGCAGTTAAAAGTGGGTGATAAGGTTAAATTTTTGAATGAAAAGGGAGGGGGAATCGTTTCAAAAGTTAAGGATAATCAAATGGTATATGTCACCATTGAAGATGGTTTTGATATTCCTGTGTTAAAACGTGATTTGATCAGGCTGGAATCTCACGGAGATTCCCGGGATATGTTTGATGAAGATTATTCCATAGACAAGCCTTCTGCAGATGTACGGCAGCGTTCAGAGCAACATCGGGATACAATCACCGCGCAGCCTCAAAGAGAAATGGAAAAGGCTGTATTCCTCATCTTTCAGGCGGAAGCCGGAAAGCCGGTAATGGCTGGAAAATTAGATGCTTATTTATTCAATAATAGCAACTTTTCCATGTATTATACGTTTTACCTGCAGCAGGGCGGACAATTAACGTTGCGGAGTCATGGCTTTTTATTAGCATATCGTAACGTGTATATTGATTCGATTAGCCGTGAACAACTTGATCAATGGTCGAAAGGGTGGTATCAAATAGTATATTTGAATGAACAGCAAAACCCTTTGGTTCCCGAAAACGAAGGATTCAGTTTAAAACCAAAGCGGTTTTATAAGGAGGAGAACTATAAAAATTATCCCGGCTGGACGGGCCCTGTTTTTGCATATAGTCTTTCACGCCCGGATCTGTTAGCCCGGGCAACCGATCAGAAGCCTGATAAGGAAAAGGAGGGGGTTGTGGAAAAGCAAAAAGACATGGCGAAAGTAGCCAGCCGGAGAGCTATTATCGACCGGCATATGGTGAATGAAACGAAGGCGAAGGTTGATTTACATATTGAGCAAATATGCAGTGATCACACGCAGATGAACGCTATGGAGATACTCAATACGCAACTGAGCTATTTCCGGCAGGTGTTGGAAAGTGCGCTAAGGAATAATATACAGGAGTTGGTCCTGATCCATGGCGTGGGGGCGGGTATACTCAGGGCTGAAATACGGAGGGAATTGCAAGAGTATGATTTTATTGAAGTAAGAGATGCTCCTATAGCGGAATATGGTGTGGGAGCCACTCTCGCAAAAATTTATCAGGCATAATATTTGTACTAAAAATTAAGGCCGGTGTGTTCCATCGCTGCGTATTTTTTACGCGGAGGAAAGTCGGGACACCACAGAGCACCATACTTCCTAACCGGAAGGCTGCGCTTATGCGTAGACAGCTAGTGCCACAGAAACAAGACCGTCTCGTTTTATACGGGATAAGGGTGAAACCGTGAGGTAAGAGCTCACGATCCCGGCAGGTGACTGCCGGGATGGTAAACCTTATGGGGTGCAAGGCTATATATACCGGAAATCCCGGCTTTGCCGGGTGAAGGGTTGCTCGCCCGGTTCCGGGGGGTAAGCCGCTTGAGCCGTCAGGTGACTGACGGTCCAGATAAATGATGGAAATCCGCTTTGCGGATACAGAATCCCGCTTACAGCACTGGCCTTATTTTTTTATGTGTGTTATGTTTTTGCAAATCACTTTTTTTTCGCTTCCTCTCTTTCTTCGCTTTGCTTGCCCTCTCGCATCAACACATCATTTCCCTGCGGGCACCCCCTAACCCCTGAAGGGGAAGAACACCGCACACTGACATACTCTTCCGGCAGTTCGCCTCCTCGCATTACGCATCTATAAGTTGAACAGGTTTAGTAGTATATATTGAGCGTTCCTTGCTTAATGGTTTGTGATTTGTTGTTCACTTTCAGGATATACAAATATGCTCCTTTGGGCAGGTTCTCTCCGTTAAAATCGTTTTGGTAGTTTTCGGAAGAGTATACTTCGTTTCCATTTCTGTCGAGGATTACAAGTTTACTTCCGGGGTAATTGCTAAGCCCTTCAATGACAAAATAGTCGTTAATGCCGTCGCCATTGGGCGTGATCACGTTTGGGATGTTTAGTTCGCAAGGTTTAAAGCTTACTGTTGTTTGGTAATGATAGGGTTTACAGCCTGTGATTGTCAGTTGCAGAACTTTTTCCCCTTCTTCGGGGGAAGACACAAAATTCACCGGGCTTTCCGCCCCGTCCGACCACTGGAATTGATATCCCTGCTCGTAAAAGCCGGGATCGAGTTTAAGGGTTTTTCCTTTGCAACTGCTGTGCCGTTTCGGAAGATCCACTTGGGGTTCAGGCATATAGCGTAGAGAGAACTGGCCACTATCGATGATGTTTCCTTTATCGTCCAGCAAATGAGCTTTATAGATTCCGCTGATATTGATACGAAGGCTGTCGCTCCGGGGGTTTTCTTCCCAGGTTATTTGGTATCCTTCGGGGGCTTCAGGAAGAGTGAAAGTCGTGGGTTTTGAAATACAGGTATCATTAAAGTCAAAAATATTGATATCCGGTTTTTCTGCCGAAGCTATTTCTTTTTGTTGTTGTTCACTGCTATGCTGTGGGTTATATATACTATGGCTTTCATTTTGACGGTTTTCGATTTTATCAGGCCCGGTAGCGTATTTTTGTGTTTGCTCTGTCTGCGTATCTACAATAGTATTTTCTTTTTGTTGTTGGATGTGTTGA
>JAWOBQ010000300.1:0-19100 GCA_046484255.1 Bacteroidales bacterium
CTTCAAAACAGGCTTTTTGGGTAATGCTCATATATGTTCCTTGTTTTGGCGTCCATAGATTTTTACAGCGGAACTGTTATTTTAAATTAACAATAAGGCTGGTCTAAAAATACAAAATTTATTACCCCGGCTGGAACATCCGCTTTGCCTCATTTTAAAGGGTAGCTGATTTTCAGCGGATTCCCTCTTTAGGGCCGGAGCAAAAACCCGCTGAAAATCAATGATGAGCTTTTTCGACCGGACGCAACAATAAAAAAGACATAAACTTTGTTATTACTAATACATAAAAAAATGATTGGTGTCAAAAAGAAATTAAGTACATGATACGAAAATTCCCTAAACTAAAACGGATATGCTCTTTTCTCATCTTCGTTCAGTTGTTGTTCTCTTTGTATAGCGTACACGCTCAGGGCAATCATCAACATTCGTTCAACTGGACTCCTGTCCAAACAGTTACAGACAGCTCTAATTCGGTCTCCTTTCAGGTATTGGGATTCGATGAGGCTGAATATAATCTGCGTGATTCCTACCTGCCTTTTTTCAGGGAGGTTTTACCTCTTCCTTCCAATGAATTTGAAATGGACGTTAAAATTTCGAATGAAACTTACGATTCCTTAGCAGTTAGCTCCTTACAAAATGTGTCCGGCATTAATGAAATAAAAGACCGTCTGCGGCGAGAAACACAGAAGCATTCCATGCGTAAGCAGGCCTATGGTTCATTTAAGATTTACCCTTTGAAGATCTCTTCAGATGGCAATTACATCAAACTACTACAATCTTTCAGTTATTCGATACATTACAAGTTCCGGGCGAAAAACACAAACAAGGCTGGCCACCAATATGCGGACAACTCCGTTCTTTCCACGGGGGAATGGCATAAGCTGCGGATATCAAGATCCGGCATTTATAAGATCACCTATGAAGATCTGAACAACTACGGCCTGGATGTGTCCTCGCTTGATCCTTCTGAAATCCAGATATACGGGAACGGAGGGCAACAGCTTCCTTATAATAATTCTACGCCCAACCCGGATGATCTGATAGAAAACGCAATTTATGTTTCTGCCGGCAATAATGGCCGCTTTGATCCGGGAGATTATATACTGTTTTATGCGCAGGGGCCCGTAACATGGAATTATAATTATTCTCAACAGCGCTTTATGCACAGCAAGCATGAATATGACAAGCATGCATATTACTATTTAACCTACGGGCAAAACCAGGGCAAACGCATTCAAAATGACACTTCTTCCCCCGGAACTGCCAATATTTTTACTTCCTCCTATGACAGCTATCAGTATCATGAAAAAGACTCGGTTAATCTCTTAAAAAGTGGGCGCCGCTTTTTCGGAGAGACCTTTGATATTCAAACAAGCTACAACTACCGGTTTAATTTTCCTGACCTGGATCCGGCCAGCCCGGTAAAGTTCATCATTGCAGTAGCCGCCCGCTCCACCCAGAACACCTCTTTCGCCCTGGACATCAACGGAAACAGCAGATCCTTATTAGTTCCTGCCATCCCCGGCAATTATAACTCCTGGTATGCAAAAGCCAGCCGTGACACTTTTTCTTTAAACATACAGGATCCGCAAATCAACTTTCAGGTCAGTTACAACAAACCACAGTCATCTGCAACGGGCTGGATGGACTATATACAGGTGAATGCACGCGAACAACTGGTTTTCCGCGATCAACAGCTTGCCTTTCGTGATGTCTCAGCGACAGGCAATGGCAACATTGCAGCATACACCATTAACAATGCTTCTTCCGGAGTAAAAGTCTGGGAGATCAATGATGCGCAAAACCCGGTTAATATGAACACCCATCTGAATGGCGATTCACTCACATTCAAAGCAACAGCAGATACACTCCGGAATTTTATCGCCCATAAAAACGATTATCTCTCTCCTCGTTATGTTGGAACGGTTGAAAACCAAAATTTACACAGCTTGCCCCAGCCCGATATGGTCATTGTAACCCATCCTGAATTATCGGAACAGGCAGATGAAATTGCAGAACTTCACAAAGACAAGGACAAGATGACCGTTCATGTCGTAGAACCCGCAAAGATATACAATGAATTTTCCTCCGGACAGCAAGATGTAACCGCGATCAGAAATTTTATGCGCATGTTTTATGAGAGGGCATCTACAGGAGCAGAGTTACCCCGCTATTTATTGCTTATGGGTGATGGGAACTACGACCCAAAAAACCGCAATGATTATAACAAAGCCACGATGATCACTTTTCAGTCCTCCAGTTCGATCCATCCCGCTTACACATATGTCACGGATGATTACTTTGGGATGTATGCTTCGGGAGAGGGTGTTAACGCCATAGGAGACCTGGACATTGGCATTGGCCGGATCCCGGCAAATAGCGTAAGCCAGGCCCGGACAGCCATAACAAAAATGAAAAGATACCTGAACCTGGACACCGCTACCATGAATGCAGACCTCCAACAAAATCCCTCTCTGAAAAACTCATTGGGCGACTGGCGGAATACGATTTGCTTTATCGCTGATGATGAGGACAATAATACATATGTAACCCAGGCCGATAAAATTGCGACCAAGCTCAGCCAGAAACAACCCGTTTACAACCTCAACAAAATATATTTTGATGCCTATCAGCAAGTTTCTACCCCTGGCGGCCAACGATACCCGGAAGTTAACAAAGCCATTAACGAGCAAGTGCAAAAAGGAGCATTGATCATCAATTATATTGGCCATGGTGGCCCGGCTGGCTTAGCGCATGAAGAAGTACTGCGCATAAATGACATTAACAACTGGAAGAACAAATACAACCTGCCGGTATTTATGACCGCCACCTGCGAGTTCTCCCGCTTTGATGATCCGGGCAGAGAATCCGCAGGGGAACGTGCTTTTCACCACACCAACGGCGGAGCCATCAGTTTATTTACAACCTCCCGCCTGGCTTTTGCCGGCCAGAATGCAGCACTCAATCAAAGTTTTTATAACAACCTGTTCAAAAAGCAAAACGGAGCGCCCCTGCGCATGGGCGATGCCATGATGTATGCCAAACTGGGAGCATCCTCTTCGCCTGGCTTGAAAAACTTTGTGCTTTTAGGAAACCCGGCCCTGAATTTTGCTTTTCCTGAGAAAAACGTAAGCACAACCAGCATAAACGGAAAAGATACCAGCTTTACAGACACTATCCAAGCGCTATCAGAAATTACCGTTAAAGGTGCTATTACAAACCATAAGGGAAACATTGACACCACGTTTAACGGCATTATTTACCCCACGGTTTTTGATAAAAAAAACATATACCACACCCTGGGGCAAGACCCGTCCAGCCATCAACAAGAATTTGGGCTGCGGGATAAAATCCTGCATAAAGGGAAATCCAGTGTAAAAAACGGGCATTTCAGCTTTACGTTTTTTGTTCCTAAAGATATTGATTATCATTTCGGAAAGGGAAAGATCAGTTATTATGCGGAAGATGGCATCAATGATGCCCACGGATATTTCAACGATTTCATTATAGGAGGAACGTCAGATTCTGCGGCTACAGATACAACAGGACCGGAAATTTCTCTATATATGAATGATTTTTCCTTTGTTTCAGGAGGGATGACTGATGAAAACCCCCTGTTGCTGGCACGTGTGTATGATGAACATGGCATTAATACTGTTGGCAGCGGTATCGGCCATGACATTGTAGCCGTTTTAAACGAAAATACCAACCAGCAATATATATTAAATGATTATTATGAAGCTGACTTGAACGATTTTACAAAGGGAACCATACGTTATCCCTTTAATGACCTTCCTGAAGGCCGGCATACGCTAACCGTGAAAGTCTGGGATAACTTCAACAATTCCAGCCAAGCCACGATAGAATTTGTGGTTACAAAATCAGAAAATATCACCCTGAAGAACCTGAAAGCATACCCAAACCCCTCGGATGGTGATGTATGGTTTACCTTTAACCACAACCAGGCCAGTAGCGAGATGGATTTCCGGATAGATATTTTTACCCTCGAGGGCCGTCGTATTGAAACCTTGCAAACAGATATTATCGCCGGTGGATACTCTGTCGAACCCTTGAAATGGAATGGAAGGACCCGCTCAGGAAACCCCGTCAAAGGAGGAATGTATATTTACCGGGCCACCATCAGAACTCCTTCGGGGATCAGTAAACAAAAAAGCGGAAAAATAGTAATTTTGGATAAATAATATGTTTTCTCAAAAATCGTTATCTTTGCATCTTTAAGTAAAAACAAACAGGAATCATATAATAAGGAATCTTTTAATAATTTTTTGATATTCATTCGACTGCATTAAATGCGTAATTTTATTCTTTATATATATGAGTCCAGTCTAAAAAGGGCACATTTGATTTTCAGCGGTTTACCCCGAACCCTAAAGGGTGAAACCGCTGAAAATCAGCCTCCCTTTAGGGTTGGGGTAAAGCTGATTTTCAGCGGCTGTGATAAATTTAGTGTTTTTAGACCGGACTCATATATTTGTTCCTTATATAAACAAGCAACGATCACAGCCAAAAACGAAACAAAAAATCTGGTAAGTAATTCATTAACAAAGGAAAACAACAAACGATATGACCATTCAATATATATTTAATAAAATTAACAGACAAATGAAAAATTGTATTGTTATTACATTTGTATTTATTTTGTCTTGCACTTCAATCGCAAAAGCCCAAACATATGGTCAGCTTCTGGGACAAGAAGACGAGATAAACACTATAACAACGGCAGTTCCGTTTTTAATGATTGCTCCGGACTCTCGTGCCGGCGCCATGGGTGATGCAGGTGTTGCCTCCACCCCGGATGTCAATTCCCAGCACTGGAACCCCGCAAAATATGCGTTTATGGAAGATGAGATGGGCATTTCCATATCCTATAGTCCATGGTTACGCGAACTGGTTAACGACATCAACTTATCATATTTGGCGGGCTATTACAAGATAGACCATATGCAATCCATTAGCATGTCGCTGAGGTATTTCTCATTGGGGGAAATAATGTTTACCGACAGGACAGGGCATGAACTGGGTCAGTATAAACCCAATGAATTTGCCGTAGATGCAGCCTATTCCCGTCTTTTTTCCGAGAATTGGTCGGGTGCTGTAGGATTACGCTACATCAACTCCAACCTCACCAGCGGCCAAAATGTAAATGGCGCAAAAACACAGGCCGGGCAATCTATAGCTACGGATGTGGCCGTTTATTACCAAAAAGATATCAATGTAGGGGAACGAGACGGGCTTCTGGCTTTTGGCGCAAACATCTCCAATATAGGAGCAAAGATCTCTTATTCCGAAACCCTGGAACGTGACTTCATCCCCATAAACATGCGGTTAGGTGCAGCGCTGACTACAGAACTGGACAATTATAATACGCTTTCTGTAATGGCTGACTTTAATAAGCTACTGGTTCCTACCCCTCCCATCTATGATTATGACACAACCAACGGGGAATATTTTATAGCCCGGGGGAAAGACCCCACCCGCCCGGTAGTAGATGGAATGCTGAGTTCTTTTTCAGATGCCCCCGGAGGGCTTGACGAAGAAATAAACGAAATTACTGCTTCCCTCGGAATAGAATACTGGTATGATAAGCAGTTTGCTTTAAGAGGAGGGTATTTCCATGAACATGAAACCAAAGGAAACCGAAAGTACGTAACTATGGGAATTGGGTTCCGGTATAATGTGTTCGGCATAGACTTTTCTTATCTGGTGCCGATAGAACAACGTAACCCTCTGGAAAATACTTTGCGCTTTTCCATGGTATTTGATTTCAAAGCTTTCACAGCCGACAAAGAGGAAAAAGACAGCTAATGCTTCCTCCAGTCCGCATCGGATACGGAACCGATACACACCGCCTGAAAGAAGGACTCCCTTTGATCATTGGTGGGGTTACGATCCCGCACAACAAAGGGGTTGAAGCTCACTCCGATGGCGACCTTTTGCTCCATGCCATCACAGATGCCATCCTGGGCGCTCTGGGAAAACGTGATATAGGCTTTCATTTCCCCGATACTGAAAAACAGTGGAGCAAAGAAAACAGCTTTACTTTTCTGCAAGAAGCTCTTCAAATGATGGAAAAGGAAAACTATAATATTAGCAACCTTGACTGCACTATTCATGCACAAAAGCCGAAATTATCCCCTTTTATCCCCCAAATGACCGCCATTTTATCCCGTTACATGAAGATCGAACACACCCAAATTAACATTAAAGCCAAAACCGGTGAAAAGGCCGGATTCATCGGTCGGGAAGAAGGAATGCATGCCCAGGCTGCTATCCTTCTCTATAAATAGAGGCTGTCTGTAAAATCGAGTGTTTGGTTCAGAATGCTCGAGATCAAGGCGTGTGAAAATTTTAAGCCGCATTATCCATTGTGCGTACCGCTAAAAAATTCCTCCCGGAAATTCACCAGAAAGAGTTTTTCTGTAGCGCGCGTGATGGCAGTATACAGCCATCTCAAATAACTTGTATCAATGGTATCTTCAGTAATATAGCCCTGGTCCACAAACACATATTTCCATTGTCCCCCCTGGGTCTTATGGCAGGTAAGTGCATATCCGAACTTCACCTGTAAGGCATTAAACAAAGGATTTTTTTTCAGCACTTTTTGCTTTTCCTGTTTTGTGTTCAAATAGGAGAAATCTTGCATAAAAGCGTTATACCTTTCCCTTTGTTGCTGTTGTGTAAGTGAAGGGCTTTCCGATTCAAGGGTATCGAGCATCAGCATTACATCAAAAGCTTGCATACCGGGATAATCCGGCATCCGGATAGTAGCATTGGCATAATCAAATCCGTGCAGTTTTTCATAGCCATTCAGGCTAAGCACCTCGATCATATCTCCATTAGCAATAAATCCGGCTTCTGTCTTGTCATCAAGCCAGAAATAATTGTTTTTCACCACCATAAGCCGGTCACCGGCATCAATTTTATTTTCGCGAAACAATATGCGGTTTCGTATTTCCTGGTTAAAGCGATTGGCGCGTTTATTAGAACGGGTTATCATCACGGCTTCTGTATCTGAATCGGAAGAATTAAAAGCCGTTTCCAGGGCCTCCTGCAGATCATAGCCCGGCACACACACAATATCTGAAAAGTCGTTGAGGTGAAAGAATGGAAGCTCGGGGATAGAAGCCTCTTGCTGCCGGCGCAAAGCAGTTGCATTCATTAATATCCCGCTTTCTCTGGCCTGGCGAACGACCTCTTTCATTTCTCCCATTCCTGCGGTAAGGCTGAATGATCTTTTCAGCCACTCCACATTCAGGGCCGGGCTTTCATCAGTCCCTACCGGCGGAAGCTGGGCATCATCGCCAATGAGAATAAGCCTGCAATTTTCATCATTATACACATACTTTACCAAATCTTCCAGCAGGCTGCGCCCTGAAAAGCCATTGGCATTCAGGCTTGAATCATGGATCATAGAGGCTTCATCCACCACAAAGACCGTATTTTTAAACTTATTGGCCTGCAACTTTAAATGTAAAGACCCATCCGGGCCCGTTTGCGTAAAATAAATACGCTTATGAATAGTACTGGCTTTTTGCCCGGAATAATTACTTAATACTTTCGCAGCCCTTCCGGTGGGAGCTAATAATACAGCCTTTTGGCCGATGCCGGGCAACAAATTAACCAGCGTACTAACAATGGTCGTTTTTCCTGTACCCGCATATCCTTTCAAAACATATAAGGGCCTTGGGCGGGGCGTAAAGATAAATCGCGAGAGGATATATATCGCCCTGACCTGGTCTTTGGTAGGTTCATAGGGATAAGCATTCAGAAAAAGTGTGTTAAAACGTTCACTATTCACAATATACTCCGGTTTTTAAAAAGGATATCCGATCCCAAAATTAATATTTGTGTTATAATCAGGTAATACCCAGCGTTCCCCTTCAGGCCTTCCAGGATCTGACATTTTAACTCCCGCATCTACTCTGAACACAAAGAAAGAGAAATCCAGACGTATTCCCAGCCCTGTTCCTACGCCAATTTGTTTAAAGAACTTGTCTACTTCAAACTTCCCTTTTGGGAAATCTTTGTTTTTATCTTTAAGCCAGACATTTCCGGCATCCAGAAATATAGCTCCATTTACAAATCCATAAAGCGGAAAGCGATATTCCACACTTGTTTCCAGGCTAAAGTCACCGGTTTTGTCAAAATCATTAGTACTCCCCTGAAACCCTCCCGGGCCTAATGAACGTACAGGCCAGGCCCGGATGCCATTAGAACCCCCCACAAAAAAGCTCCGTTCAAAAGGCATTACATTCAGATTCCCATAAGGGATCCCAATTCCCACAGCAATACGGCTGGCAAAAATATTCTTCTCATTAAAACGGTAATGGTAACGCAGATCTCCATCCATCCGGAAATACTGAGCATAACGTATATTAAACAGTCTGTAACTGCCTTCCTCATCCTGCTCTGCATTCATCAATATACTGGCTAAACGAAGGCTGTTCCCGGCAAGCTCACCATTCGCCCGGAGATACCAAAAGTCCACTTTCTTTTTCCGTGTTTGCTGGGTATTTAAAATAAATGTATACTTCAATCCTGCAATCAGATGATCCTGATAAGAAGCCAGAAAGCGCTTATTGTCAATATTTTTAAGCCTTTGCAAAAAAAGTGAATCCGGATGCAGCTTTATTGAACTGATATCCAGAGGATATAGCTGATGCCGTTTTGTTTCAGACTCATCCCATTGATAGCCGAAAGAAACATTTGCCAAATGACGGATATAATCCGGCCGTTCCCGGTAGTTATAGCCGGCAAAAATGGCGGTTCTGGGCCTAAAATAATCCGGGAACCGGTCCTGGCTTACAGGGATCAAAAACTTAGGCAATTCAATGGTGAGATTTGTGCCGGCCTCCAACGTATTGAAAGGAAGAAAATCTCCAATCAGCTTCTTATCCTGGCTCCCGATAATTTGCTGAGTTTCCATGGACAGGTTGGTTTTAAGGTTCATTATCTCGCTACCTCTGAAAAGATTTCTGTCACCATAGGTAAAACTCACCTCCGTTCCCAGATCACGTAACGTATTGGTACCTAACCATTCGAAAGTATAATGCCGTTGAGTTTGCCGCGTCAGGCGGATATGACAATCCAGGATTTTAGGCAAAGTATCGCGATGCCAGGGACGCACATCTGAATATACATTAGAAAAAGCCATATTCACATAGCGAAACTGCTGCAGCGAAGAAAGACGCTGATTACTCATTTGTACATCCTTTTTCCTGTATACCTCTCCCGGTTCCACAAAAACAGACTGATTAAGAATTTCCGGTTTGTAAGGGAGTTCTCCCTTGTACACATAATAATAAGTCTTCCCTGAATATTCATACAATAAGGTATCATAGTTGTCCCTATCATCGGCCAGGGCATCATAATCCGGGTAAATATATACATTGCGAACCGTATATTGATAATGAGGCAGCGAAAGTAAACTATCATCATAGGCGGGTAGTTCAAAAACACGGTCATTAACTTGCAGATATATATCTACTTTTCTTTCTTTCAGCGTACTATCCACCTTATATCGAATAAAGTTCTTATTGAAATAATAATACCCCCGGTTTTTCATTATACTGCTAACGCGATCTCTTTCTTTATCAAGGAGCCGGGCATCATATACAGTTCCACGGGCTAACAAAGTATTTTCACCGGTACTTTCAATAATCTCCTCAAGTAATGAGTCTTCAGCCAAATAATGAAGTTCGCGAATACGGTACGGGCTTTCAGCATTGATCGTGTAGGTAACTTCCGATTTTCGGTTATCTTTGAGTTCAATCGCGTGCTCCACCCCGGAGTCAAAATAGCCTCTGTTTTCCAGATAGTATTCGATCTGACGGGCTGTATTTTCGGACAGGGAAGAGTCCAGCACAACCGGAGCTTCCCCCACAGATTCCTGCATCCACTTTTTAAGCCAGTTATCCTTTTTTATGCGATCCCCCAACATATAAACCGTAAGATGAAACCGCAAAAACCCAAGGATCTTTTTATTCGGTTTTTGTCTGATATAAGGGGTTACATCCTTAGCTTCTATTTCCGGCGTATTGCTTTCCACTTTATTTTTTGTCAAAAGATATTTCCCCTCCGGCAGCCTTTTAGCGTTATTACAGCCGGCCAGCAACGCGATAATTATAATCGCCCCTGATATTTTATATAAATACTTGATCATTTTGAATCCGCAAAATTAATCGTTCCTTTGATGCCTGCAGCCGAAAAGTGCAAATAATTCTCCATGCCGTATATCTCCCCCCTGTTTTTGGAGAACTTCTTACTGAAAAGCGATTTTATGAATATAAAACAGCTTTCGGTTTCCTTCTGCTGGATTATTGATCTCTTGATAGCCGGTTGCAAGCAGATAATTACCATACCAGTAATGTATCCTTCCATTTTTACTGCTTTTCAATCTGTCGTTTCTATTCTTAAATGGCAGGCTTACCACAGCCGGTTCTCCCTGAGCTTTTCCTCCGGAAATCAGTTGATATGAAAGTTCGTTCTCCAGGTTGTACACCATCCCTGCATCCCTTCCATCAGAAATAACATCCACGCTTTTTTTCCTGTTTTGGGTATATTTCCCTTTTAACTCCATTGCTTCATGCCAGGAAATCTCCCCCTTTCGATCAAAGGCAATCGCTAATGCATGGGTATATTTATACCCTCTGAAGATGCGTCGGGTATGCGCCATCCCGTAAGCATCATAATATACCTGCGTATAAAAATCCGGATAATACGCTTCTGCAAGCAAAATCATCTCTCCCTCCGTTCCTTTTAAATCAGAATGTATTTGCATTGGATATCCTACTGTACCCTGCACCTCCTTCTGTTTGGGAAAATACCGGATCATTTCTGTATCTGCTTCTTTAAAGAAGGATGTAAAACCGGAAAGCTTGTGAAAGCGGGAATCCACCAGCTTATCATTTGAAATAATGCAAAAATAAATCCCGTCCGTATAATCCTCATAGCGGTCATAGCGTTGGCTCAACCCACTCATGCTAAATGTCATATAACGGGTTTTTCCCTGGGAACGAACCGCCAGATCCACTACTGTTTTCCCCGGCACCGATTTTAGATGGTGTTTCTTCTTCAGGCTTCCGTTATAGGAAAATGCATACATCCAAAGATCATCCCGGGTATCACTCACAGCATTTGCCATATAAACATCAACCGTATTGCCGTGCTCATAGAAATTAAGCCGTAACGGACGCATCCCGCCGGGTATAGTGTCTGAAAGTAAACGCGTGCTTTTTGTGTTCCGGTCTATCCGGAGAAGTTTTAAACGACTTTTCGCTTTCTGCGAACTGAAAATGTTGCGGAAAAAACTTTTTAGCCCTTTCCCTTTCAGGGCCAAAATAAAACTATGTTCCCCTATAGCTATATAATCCCTCACCATATGTCTTCCCTCCATCTGAAAAGTAGTTGTTGAAACGCTCCCGTCAGCCATATCTATACTTACATCTTCCATCTTGCTCTCCCTGCTGCTGCTATGCTCAAAAAGCAAATTCCCCAATCCCTGATAATAATACATCTTACGCAGTTCCAGATCCTCATCCAACTCCAGCCTGCTTTCCCATTGTTGCTCCATATCCACGGAATAGCCAAATAACCGCCACAGATTTTGATCATCCCCACTATTCCCGTCATTCCGGACAACAATCATCCCCTGCTGATCTGCCAACAAAACTCTATACTCTCCATCACGGCCCAAAGAAGAAAACTCTATCCGTAAAGGATTGCTATCCTGTGCATTCAGGAAAAACCCCCATACTATAAATGCCAAAAGAAAACATTTCCTCATATACCTGTTCTTTTTAACTACACTCCCCTCCCTCTTCTTTCACCTTTTCACTGCAGGAAAAACCTCTAAACCCCTGTGATTATTGTAAAACAAACAGCAAATTATCTGTTCGACCGGATTTTTTACTCAACGAAAATAATAAAGTTTACCTTTGCAATATAAATCAAGGTAAAAAGATTAACAATGATCCGGTCTGAAAATATAAAAATTATTACAATTGAGTCCGGTCTAAAAACACTAAATTTATCACAGCCACTGAAAATCAGATCTACCCTATCCCTAAAGGGTGGCTGATCTTCAGCGGCTTCACCCTTTAGGGCTTGGGTCAAAAAGCCGGTGAAAATCAAATGTGACCTTTTTAGACCGGACTCAAGCATTAAAAGACAAGGGGGAGGGATGATCAAAACGCAGATCCATCCGGTGCAGCCCCGGTTTAATAAAAATTACGAACAATGAGACAGATCGTATTTGCCACCAACAACCCTTATAAGTTAAAAGAAGTTCAAAACATCATTGAGCATTCCTGTAGTGGCAGCAGGGTAAAAATACTATCTCTGGAAGACATTAACTTCCGGATACAAGCTCCGGAAACCAGTGAGACACTGGAGGGCAATGCTATTCAGAAAGCCCGTTTCATTAAGAACCATACGGGCTATGATTGTTTTGCCGATGATACCGGTCTTGAAGTTAAGGCCCTGGAGGGAGCTCCTGGAGTTCGTTCGGCCCGGTATGCCGGCGAAAAAGCCCGGTATTCCGATAATAACCGAAAGCTGTTGCGTAAACTCAAGGGCGTAAAGAACCGTAAAGCGCGGTTCCGGGCGGTTATTGCCCTTATTGCCGATGGCAAAGATTATCTCTTCGAGGGAAAAGTTAACGGCTTTATTACTGAAAAACCCAGAGGGAAAGGTGGTTTTGGCTATGATCCTGTCTTCCGTCCCAAGCATCATCAAAAAACCTTTGCAGAAATGCCGGAAGAACAAAAGAATACGATCAGTCACCGCTTTCATGCTACCGTTAAGCTGGCCGACTGGTTTGATAAGCATCCGGAAGAATTCTGATTTCACCCTTCATGGTGGCTTAAAACGCTTACCTTTATTTTCAGCGGATACGGAAATTTGGAGTTTCCGGAGCGGTCTCAGGCTTGTTTTTCGGCTATTGCATTCTCAATGGCCAGGGTAAAAATCTCACTTTCTTTGATCCCCGCTGCTCTGATCTGCTGAGGGACGATACTGGCTTCAGACATGCCCGGCACAGTATTCACCTCTAAAAAGTAATATTCCTTATCCTTCAAAATAAAATCCACCCGTACAATTCCTTTACAGAAGAATTTATTATAAATAAAATTGGAAAGCCGTTTCACCTCCAGCGTTGCGTCCTGTGAAATCCTGGCCGGCGTGATCTCATCGGCCATGCCTTTGGTGTATTTTGCTTCATAATCAAAGAATTCATTCTTAGGGACGATCTCGGTAAGTGGAAATATCAAAGTTTGTTTCCCCTTGCGGATCAAACCGCAGGTAACCTCTGTTCCGTCCACAAATTCTTCCACAAGCACCTGTTCATCCACCGCAAAAGCATTGTCGATGGCCCTTTTCAAATCCTGTTTCCGGTTTACACGGGTCGTTCCCAGGCTGGAACCGCCACAATTCGGCTTAACAAAACAAGGAAAACCAACATCCTTTGCGATACTTTCCATATCATATTTTTTCCCCCGCAGCAACAAATGTGAAAACGGGGTGATTATACCAAGCATACGAACATGCTGGTTCGTAAAGTATTTGTTAAACGTCAGGGAAGATGTAAACAGATCACTGCAGGTACAGGGAATATCCAGCAGCTCAAAATAGCCTTGCAATATACCGTCTTCTCCCGGAGTGCCGTGGATCATCATAAAAACCACATCAAAATGTATTTTAACCCCTTGAATATCCAGTGAAAAATCATTTTTATCGACCGGGATCTTTATGCCTTCACCTGTCTCATAACTCCAATCTCGCCCATACATCTGTATAGTATAAACATCATAGCGGGATCTATCCAAAGAAGCCTCCACCATCGCTGCACTTCGTAAAGAGACTTCATACTCCCCCGAATCGCCACCGGCCAGTAATGCTACATTTTTCTTCATTGCCTTATGTATTTATTGACAACAAAAATAAGCCATCCAAACCAAAATTGTACCTGTTAATAAAAAAAATAACTGAGTCCGGTCTAAAAAGGCCACATTTGATTTTCAGCGGCTTTTTGCCCCGATCCCTTAAGGGTGAAGCCACTGAAAATCATCCACCCTTTAAGGATGGGGTAAAGCTGATCTTTAGCGGCTGGGATACATTTAGTGTTTTCAGACCGGACTCTATGATATTTTGGAACTGCAGGGGAGAGCAATTCGCACAAATTCGCGGATTCAATTGCACTGCATGTAAAATTCTCAAATAATATATATCTTTGCTTCTTGAAACAATAATTTAGCCATGCGGCGTGTTTAAATTACACTGTTGTGAATAATATCCATTACCCATGAGTATTCTGCAATTTTTAAAAAGCAAAAGAGTGTGGTATAACCTTATCGCCATGGTATTGCTCACTGTTTTGCTGGTATTTGGGGTATTGACGTACCTTAAGTCGTATACCCGTCATAATGAAACCATAGAGGCCCCAAACTTTAAAGGTTTGGTATTAAGCGAGCTGGATCAATATACGACAGAGGAATATTTTGATTTTATTGTGATTGATTCCGTATACAACTCTAAAAAAGAGAAGGGCAGCATTTTGGCTCAGGATCCTCTTCCGGGTTCTACGATAAAAAAAGGACGTAAAATATACCTGACCATTGTTTCCATGGAACCGGAAAAGATAAAGATGCCTGATTTAAAAGACCTAACATTACGGCAGGCAAAAGCTATACTAAATAACTACGGGCTAAACATTCACAAGCTTGAATATGTTTCCAGCAATTACCAAAATGCCGTTGAGCAGCAGAAATATATGGGCCAACCCATAGAACCCGGAGAAAAAATTGAAAAAGGCTCTGCCATTACCTTGGTTTTAGGCTATGGAAAAAGGGAGGAAAAAATTGATATCCCCTTTCTTATTGGAATGAAAAAGAAAGAGGCTATTGATAACATCCATTTAAATTCTCTGAACGTAGGCAGGGAGCGCTACTACAATCCTTCGGATACTGCCGGAGTGAGGGTCTATGATCAAAGTCCGAAGCCTTATAAAAACAAAACCCTAAAGATGGGTCAATCCATTGATCTAGTATACAGAAATAACCGAAAGTTTGATTTTGAATCTTATATACAACAGTATAGAAAAGACAGCCTTAAACGAACAACGGCTGACACACCTGACATCGAATTAAATTAACCTTATGCAACGCATTGTTTTTTGCATCTTTTTATTGATAGGGATAATAGTAAAAACGCAAGGGCAGGAAGTGCTCACAGGGCTATCCGAAAATGCTGTGGTAAAAAAAGCGGCCAAACAACAACGCATGCAGCCTGATAAAAGCCGCGGCACGCAGCAACTGGAACTGCCTTTCCTGGATGATTTCACCAGGCCCGGCGTTTTTCCTGACGATTCCCTTTGGCAAGACCGCAATGTATACATCAACAATTCGTATTGCTACAAACCCTTTAGCATTGGCGTAGCTACTTTTGATGCGCTTAATGATACCGGCACGGTCTATGCACATGCACAAACAACCAGTTTTCCGGCCGACACACTCACCTCCCAAGAGATCCGCCTGGACTCTATTCCTTCTTCCAACAAAGCACTCAGCCCGGCAGACTCCCTCTACCTGAGCTTTTACATTCAACCCCAGGGAATTGGAAACCCTCCCCAGGAAAGCGACTCCCTCTTGCTCAAATTTTATGCCCCCGGGCAACAAAAATGGGTGCACATGTGGGGTATGGCAGGCAATGACCTTCAAACATTTTACGACTCAAATCTCGTATACAAAAAGCGCATCATGATCCCGGTCACGGATACCATGTTCTTTCACAAAGATTTTAAAATGCGATTCATGAACTATGCCAGCGTCTCCAATAACAACATCCCGAGCTGGGTATCAGGAAACATAGATATCTGGAACCTGGATTTCGTACATATGGATATTCAGCGAACACATAATGATACTTCACTTATGGACTGGATGCTTACCTCTCAGGCCCACAGCCTGCTCAATAATTATGAACAAATGCCCTGGGACCAGTTTAAAGCAGCTCCCCTGCCGGAAATGAATGACACCTTCCGGATTAACTACCGAAGCAACCGCGGGCACCGCAAAGATGTAAACATGACCTTCCGGATCATTGACCTGTCCGGGCTGTCATCCCCTTATAATACCCATCCTTCCCCCATTACCAATCAGAAAATGCCTTCTTTCAGCACCTTTGAGTTTGAGCATGTTTTTGATTATGTATATCCTTCAAACACACAAAAATACAATGATTTTGAACTCTTGTTTCACATCAGTGTTCCCGATGATCCCCGCAATTCCAATGATACCTCGCGCTTTTACCAACGATTCTACAATTATTACGCATACGATGACGGTACCGCTGAAGCAGGCTATGGATTATCCACCAACGGAGCTGAACTTGCTTATCAGTTCACCCTCAACAAAGACGACACCCTGCAATCGGTACAAATGTACTTTAACCATGTAAAAAACAAGGCCAATATTCATCCTTTCACGCTTACCGTCTGGGAAGACAACAACGGCAAACCGGGGAATGTTATATATGAGCAACCCGGGATGTCTCCTGAAATTGAAGGGTTAAACAAGTTCCATACTTATGAGCTTGATAAACCTCAAGCTGTCAGTGGTACGTTTTACGTTGGCTGGCAACAAAGCAGCAGCGACAATTTAAACATAGGCTATGATAAAAACAATAACGCTCAGGACCATATCTTCTACAACACCTTCGGCCAATGGAACCAAACAATCTATGAAGGGGCACTGATGATCAGGCCGATCCTTGGGGATGACAAACAAGCTCATGTAGGCATTGAGGACAGCAAAAAAGACCCTACAGGCTCTGTAGAGATCTACCCCAACCCCATTAAATCAGGAGAAAGGCTTAGGCTGAAAACACCCCAAAGCAGGAACCATCTCCGTTGCTCCCTGTACAACTTGCAGGGGCGTTTAATTAAGCGCTACGACACGGCAACGCCTTTGATTATGCCTGCCCTGGACAACGGCATGTATCTGCTTCATATTCAAAACCAAGAGAGTGGGGCAAGCAGCATGAAAAAAATCATCATCATCAATTAAGCATGGAAGAAGACTACCTGCAGGAATACAAAGGTGAACCCTATGAAATGTATGAGCACCACCGGATAACAGCAGATAAAGGGCAGGGGCTTGTACGGCTGGATAAATTCCTTATGGACCGCCTGGAACATGCCACACGTAATAAACTGCAAGAAGCCATGAAAGCCGGGCATGTCCTTGTAAACGGCAACACAGTGAAACCAAGCTATAAAGTGAAACCCGGGGATGAAATTAAAGTCTTTCTTGAAAAACCCAAGCGCAACATAGAAATATTCCCCGAAGACCTCCCTTTAGATATCAGATATGAAGACCCGGATGTCGTCGTGGTCCATAAGGAAGCCGGAATGGTTGTCCACCCGGCTTATGGCAACTATAGCGGAACCTTGTTAAATGCCATGAAGCATTATCTGCAAAATAACGAGCCCGAAGCCAAACCGCTGATGGTACACCGTATTGATAAAAATACTACAGGGCTGATGCTTATGGCGAAACATGAGCAAGCCCAGTCATGCCTGGCCAAACAGTTTTATGACCACAATACAAAACGCAACTATATTGCTCTGGTATGGGGCGATATAAAAGATAACGAGGGGACCATCACCGGAAACCTGGGCAGAAGTAAAAAAGACCGTAAAGTAATGACCGTATATCCCAAAGGAGATCATGGAAAACACGCTGTTACTCACTATAAAGTTCTGGAGCGCTTCGGCTATGTCACAGCCGTAGAATGTGAACTGGAAACCGGGCGAACACACCAGATACGGGCACATATGAAATATATCGGGCACCCCCTGTTTAACGATCAAACATACGGAGGAGACAGAATACGGAAAGGTACCAGCTTCTCAAAATATAAACAATTTATCGATAATGCATTCAAACTATGCCCCAGACAAGCGCTGCATGCAAAAACTTTGGGATTCAAACAACCCACTACCGGAGCATGGATACAGCTCGAAAGCAATATCCCTCAGGATATGAAACAGGTGATGGATAAATGGAGAACGTATGCACAAGCAAGTATCAACAGTAAACAAAACCCCCAAACACTATAACTATGACTCCCTTTGATTTTAACCCGATCGCCAAAGATTACGACAACTACTATCAAACCGGATCCGGCCAGAAAATCGATGCCGTAGAAAAAAGGCTGGTGAAAAAATACCTGAATACAATACCGGAAAAAGAAGCCCTGGAAATCGGTTGTGGAACCGGCCACTGGTCTATGTTCTTCAGCGATCAGGGTTTTCAGATAACGGGCATAGACATCGCCGATAATATGATCCGGCAAGCTGTGAATAAAAATATCCCCGGAGCCGTATTTATACAGATGAATGCGGAAAACCTCATGTTTCCCAATGAATCTATAAAAAATATTTTTACCATTGCCACGGCAGAATTTACCCATAACCAACAAAAATTCTTCGATGAAAGCTTTCGTGTTCTTAAACGAAATGGATACTTCCTGATCGGTGCCTTAAATGCCAATTCCCCGCTTAATAAAAAGAAAGAAAATGACCCGGTTTTCAAAGATGCCAACTTCTTTACCCCAACCTCCTTGAAAGGCTTTCTGAACCGTTTCGGACATGCTGAAACCGAAGGTTGTGCTGTGATCTCTGAAACAAACCAGGTGCTCGACTACCCCGCAGATCATAAAATTTCTCAGCAGCAACGAAACAACTACGGAGCTTTCCTTGTTGGTTTAGCTAAAAAATTATGAGTCCGGTCTAAAAAGTGTCTGTCTATAAAGTCGAGTGTTTGATTCATAATGTTCGAGATCAAGGCCTGCCCCGTTTTTATCGGGTGTTTACCCCGTTTCTATCGGGGCGTGCGAACCGAACGAAGTGAGCTCTTGAACACCTTAAAAATAATTAAGCTTGTGAAAAAAATTTTAAACAATGGCCTCAACCATGTCCTCTAAACGCTGATATTTCAGGCTTGTCAATCTGAGCTTTTCCCGTATTTTTTCCACCATCTCGCCTGTCTTCTTTCCATCCGGGTTTGCATACCCCCGGATAA
>JAWOBQ010000349.1:0-9483 GCA_046484255.1 Bacteroidales bacterium
GCTTCAGCCGGGAGGAAAATTTCTTATCTTTGGAAAACCTGTCTTTTTCAGGGGATCTTTCAATATTGCCCACCCCGATTTTGAGCCTATGCGCTCAGAAGCACAACTTAAAGACCGTGGTGGGCTTCAACCCTTATATAGCAGTACAGAAAAACTAAAAACCCGGGGCTTACATTCCAAAGGTATTGAAAAGGTCCAGCGAAACCTTATTGCCACTACTCAGGGCACTATTCCTGAAAATCTTCCGGATAACATTTTGTCTGAATTCAGCCTTATGCCCAGGGAAGAAGCCTTCCGGAACATCCACTTCCCCAAAGACCACGCAAAGCTTGAAGCTGCACGGCGCAGGCTTAAATTTGAAGAATTATTTTTTATTCAACTACGCATTCTGGGACTGAAACAGCAAAAACAAAAGATCAAAGGACATATTTTTGAACATGTGGGAAAGTATTTTAACCGCTTTTATAAGGAAAACCTCCCTTTTCCATTAACAAATGCACAAAAAAAAGTAATCAAAGAAATCCGGGCAGACATGGCCAGTGGGCAGCAGATGAACCGGCTTTTACAGGGTGATGTAGGCAGTGGTAAAACTTTAGTCGCTTTGATGAATATGCTGCTTTCCCTGGATAACGGGTTTCAGGCTTCCCTGATGGCCCCCACCGAGATCCTGGCGGCACAACATTTTAAAACGATCACAGCCATGCTAAACGGCATGAACATACAAACCGAACTCCTCACCGGATCTACGAAAAAAGCCCAACGCAAACGTATTCATGCAGGCTTACAAGACGGAACTATCCACATTTTGACCGGCACTCACGCTTTGATCGAAGATACCGTAACATTTAAAAACCTGGGGTTTGTCGTTATTGATGAACAACACCGCTTTGGAGTAGCACAACGCGCCAAACTATGGAAGAAAAGCATTATCCCCCCGCATATTTTAGTGATGACGGCCACGCCAATTCCTCGTACACTGGCCATGACCGTCTACGGAGACCTGGACTATTCCGTTATTGATGAACTCCCGCCAGGCCGAAAACCCGTGAAAACATATCACTCCACGGATGCAAAACGCCTGAAAGTATTTGCCTTTATGAAAGAACAAATACGAAAAGGGCGGCAAATCTATGTGGTTTATCCGCTTATCCATGAATCGCAAAAGCTGGATCTGAAAGACCTGATGGATGGATATGAAAGTATTACACGGGAATTCCCCGCCCCAAAATACGCTGTTTCCATCGTCCACGGCCAAATGAAACCGGAAGCTAAAGATTACGAAATGCAGCGTTTTGTGAAAGGAGAAACACAAATTCTTATCTCAACTACGGTAATTGAAGTGGGTATGGATGTGCCTAAGGCTGCTGTAATGATCATAGAAAATGCCGAGCGATTCGGGCTCTCTCAATTACATCAACTCCGGGGTAGAGTCGGACGAGGAGCTGATCAATCCTATTGTATACTGATGACAAAAGATACCCTCTCCCCGGAAGGCCAAAAAAGAATAGCCACAATGGTAAATACCAATGACGGCTTTAAAGTTGCCGAAGAAGACATGAAGCTAAGGGGACCCGGAGACATCGAAGGTACACAGCAAAGCGGCATTCTGGAACTTAAGATCTCAGACATTATCCGGGATGAAAAAATACTGAAAGCCGCCCGTAATAAAGCAGCCCGGATACTTCAGGAAGACAGCAATCTGGAAAAAACTACACACCTACGCATCAAAAAATACCTCAACCACTTAGGCGATAACACCGCAGATTGGAGCCAAATTAGCTGATTCCTGAGCATAACTCCCCTTTTGTATTATCCTTATAAAAAATTATCCTTACTTTTGCTTTCCCAAAATTACAAATATTCGGGCATGAAAATTTCCTATAACTGGCTAAAGCAATACGTGGACCTTGATTATTCACCAAAAGAACTTTCCCAAATATTAACAAACACCGGCCTGGAAATGGGGGATCCGGTAAAGGTTGAATCTGTAAAAGGAGGGCTGCAGGGCGTTGTAGTAGGGAAAGTTTTAAGTTGTCGCAAGCACCCCAATGCCGACAGATTAAGTATTACAACCGTCGACACAGGAGAGCGGGAACCTCTCCCTATTGTTTGCGGAGCACCTAATGTAGCCGAGGGGCAAAAAGTACTTGTAGCTACTGTTGGAACTACTCTTTATCCTGAAAATGACAACCCTTTCACCATTAAGGAAACCAGGATCAGAGGTGCCGTATCCAAAGGCATGATATGTGCAGAAGATGAGCTCGGTCTGGGGCCTTCGCACAAAGGCATTATGGTACTTGATGATGATAAAGAAGCCGGTAAACCGGCCACTTCATATTTTGAAATTGAAGAAGACTGGACGCTGGAAATTGATCTTACACCTAACCGTGCGGATGCGACATCACATATAGGAGTAGCCCGCGATGTCGTTGCTGTCACTAACCGAATGAAAGGAGCCAACACTACCCGGTTAAAATATCCTACCGTGGAGCATTTCAACATTGATGAGACCGGATTGCATATTCCTGTGAAGATTAACGAGCCTGAAGCTTGTCCAAGATATTCAGCCCTTAGCATGAAAGGGCTGACAATCAAAGACTCTCCCCGGTGGCTGCAAAATAAATTAAAGGCAGCAGGGTTACGCCCGGTGAATAATGTAGTGGATGCCACAAATTATGTAATGCTGGAAACCGGGCAACCCCTTCATTCTTTCGATGCAAACCGGATTGAAGGAGGGAAAGTAATTGTAAAAAAAATGCCGGAAGGCACCCCTTTTACCACCCTGGATGGCATAGAACGTACGCTCAGCAAAGAAGACCTGATGATCTGTGATGCACGGAAGCCCTTGTGCATTGCCGGAGTATTCGGGGGAGCCGGCTCAGGTGTAAGCCGGAATACGTCCAATATCTTTCTGGAAAGCGCTTATTTCCACCCCGTATCAATCCGGAAAACAGCAAAAAGACATCAACTCAAAACAGATGCTTCTTTTCGCTTTGAACGCGGTGCTGATCCCAATATAACGTTATTTGCACTCAAGCGTGCAGCTATGCTGATCAAAGATATCGCTGGCGGGAAAATATCTTCCCCCCTGCTGGATGAGAATCCGGGGAACCTGCAGGCCTGGCAAGTGACACTCCTTTATAAAAAACTTGACCGGATAGCAGGGATCCCTATTGAGAGGACGCTCATCCCCCGGATTATTGAAGATTTAGGAATGGACGTATTCGAAAAATCCGAAGACAAAATAACGGTTTCTGTACCTACATTCAAAGTAGACATTACCCGTGATGTGGATTTAATAGAGGAAATCTTACGCATCTATGGATACAATGCCATCCCTCTGCCCAGGCAGATGAAAATCGCTTTGTCATCTTCAGAAAAACCGGAACGGGACACACTCACCAACATCGTTTCAGATTTTCTAAGCGCTAACGGCTTTGCTGAAACCATCAACAACTCCCTTACTTCCTCCCGAAATGCTGTATTATCAGATACAATAAATGACGATCATTTTGTACATATCCTGAACCCGCTAAGCACAGAATTAAACGTATTACGACAGGACCTGATCAGCGGGGGACTGGAAAATATTAAACACAACATCAACCGGCAAATTCCCGATATGATGTTCTATGAGACAGGAAAAACATACCATAAAATCCCCGGTATCAGTAATACCGCAAACGTACCAGAGCGGTTTAAAGAAGTACACCACCTGGGCATATTTCTTACAGGAAGAAAAGCAAAGGAATCATGGAATACTTCGGATGCTGTTTTCAACTTCTATGATATCAAGTACTGGGTACATATGATATTCCAACGCCTGGGCATTGACCCCGGTAGATTTTCAACGGATAAAGCCACCCGGAATTATTTTACGGAAGGCCTGTTATACCGCAAAGGAAAACAAGAAATTGCCCAGCTTGGTAAGCTTAACCGAAAAACACTTCAGGCATTTGATATTGAACAAGATGTTTTTTATGCAGATATTATTTGGGAGCATGTTATCCCTATGACAAAAGAAAATGCAATTCATTATCAGCCTTTACCAAAATTCCCGGAAGTGCGCCGTGACCTGGCCATGATCCTGGATAAAAACATATCATTTGAAAATATCCGGACACTGGCTTTCGAAAAAGAAAGAAAAATCCTTAAAGAAGTCAGACTATTCGATATTTACGAAGGAGAAAATGTGCCGGAAGGGAAAAAGTCCTATGCCATAAGTTTTATTCTCCAGGATCAGGAAAAAACCCTCACCGATAAACGCATTGACAAGGCCATGAAAAAGCTCCAACAAGCTTTTGAAGAAAAACTGAATGCCCGGATCCGCGGCTAAAAAGAAAACGGATCGTTTTACCCTTTCTTAATATACGCCGAAAACCGTTCTTCTTTTTCGGAAGGAATAATGATCAGGTCGCCCTTTTCATCACCCCTTACTTTATGCATTAACCCCTGCTTTAAAACATAGGGGCTGAAATCATTATTGCTAAAAATCTCAAGCAAAGCCGCCCTGTTCTCCCCGCTGGTCTCTACAAACAATACCGGCCTGTACTTTAAAATTAATGGTTTTAACTCCGGAATAATATAGATCTCATATCCTTCGACATCGCATTTGATAAAATCCAAACGCTTCAGCTTGCTAAATAATTCCCCCGCCTTTTTCATTTCCGCATCAAATTCCATCTCCGGCTTTTCTTCTGTATCCCCTTCATTTTCCAACACATAATGCGAGCCCGAGGCCACATATCCTTTTGCCTTCAGAGAATCATTGCCCAATCGTATTTTTTTGTTTTCCTTCCCCAACGCATAAGGGAGAATCTCTACATTATCCAGCCCTTTTGTATTCATCCGCAACACTTCCAAAACCGGCTTAACCGGCTCTACAGCATAAACCTTACCCTCTTTCCCGGCTAATTTTGCCAGCGGAACCGTAAAATAACCCAAATTAGCCCCGATGTCAATGCACACATCCCCCTTTTGTACTACTTTTTTAATGAAATATTGATACCCAAAGAAATCGCTGGATTTCAACATTCCTGCTTTATAAGACAAAAAATAAATCTTGCTTAATACCCATAAATAGGTCTTGAACGGTAACATTTTATAGATTACCTTTCGTATAAAACCGGCTCGTTTTGGCATGAAGGGATCATTTTTAAGTTTGATTGCACAAAAGTAATGTTAATATTTCAACAAACTGCAGATCCATTTTGGATATCTATAAATGAGTCCGGTCTAAAAACACTAAATTTATCACAGCCGCTGAAAATCAAATGTGCCCTTTTTAGACTGGACTCATAAATAGTTGTCTGTCTTCTGTCTCCTGTCTTATGCCTGCCTGAAAAGCGAAAAACGATTTTTCATCCACCGGCACTAAATCTCTAACACTTTAATTTCCACGCGGCGATTTTTACTTTGTTCTTCTTCTGTTTCTGCATATGGATAGATCATCTCTCTGTTGCTAATTCCTTCGGTAATAATTCTTTCCTGATCAATGCCACGCTGGGTTAAATACCGTTTCACGGCTTCTGCCCTTCGTTCTGACAATTTCTGAAGAGACTCATCCGAACTTCGCTGCTTCCATTGCAATGGCTGGTTAACATGTCCGTAAATCGCTATTTTCAGGCCTGGATGCTCTTGCATAACAGACAACAGGTTACGCAAGGTTTCATAAGAGTCGCGCAAAAAACTGGCTGAATTGGAATAAAAATACACATTCCTGAGGGTTAACTTCCGCCCTTTTTCAATTTTTGTCAGCCCAACCTCCAAACGGATAGTGGTATCCGTTTCAGGAGAACTCAGCTTTATACTTTCCTTAAAATATTTATCTTTACTAATAACAAGCCGGTAATCAGCATTCGGTTCTAATTTCTTTCTAAAATGACTTACATTCTGCTTTTCCAAAAGAGCATTTTGGCTTCTGTCATAAGACAACAGGATATCCGCATTGGTCATATTTTTTGTTTCTTTATCCCGTATTGTCACCAGCAGCTGTTGTTCCGGCTCCTTTTCCTGCACTTCTTCCTCAGATCCCGGCTCAGGCTGAGTTTCGGGCCTGTCCAAATAATCATAATGCAATTGTAATCTGTGGCCTTCCCCGCCTTTATACACATTATCGACCACCAATAATAAGGTATCCCCCTTTTCCACTTCTACGGCTTTACTGAAATCATCTCCCGGCCCCGGAGGCACATGCGTATTCCGGGCACCTTGCCTCAAGCCTGTTCTGCTCCCTTTTTGCGTATTGTTCCTTGAAATATTGGAACGTGCCGGATCAACCTTCTGCTGTTTGATCTTTTTGCAAAATTCTTTCCCTGTTTTCCGGTAAAGCAAAAAATCATAATCATCCTCCACAGATTCCGGAATAATCGTTAAGGATAAAACGCTTTTCTCAGGGGCAACAAACTCATACCAAACCGTATGATGCTCTCTTTGGAAGGCATACTTCGACCAGCCTTCACTGCTGATCTCCATGATCTCTCCCGGCCCCGGAGCTGCTGTAGTAGGCCCGAAAACAGTATCTTCCAGAAATATCGCCCCCCTGCAATCACTGTTCTGCGGTTTAAGTACTTCTAGTTCCTGCCCATAAACGGAGAAGGATAAAGTAACGGAAATCAGATAAGCAATAATCTTAAAATGTTTCATTCTCAAAAATTTATATCGGCCATTCCCCTCACCGGGGTTTTCCTTCCGATCCGTATGTTTTGTTCCCCATGATAAAAAAACTTTATTGCCTAACAAAATATTTTTCCTTTGTTTCTTGAGTCCGGTCTAAAAACACTAAATTTATCACAGCCGCCGGAAAATCAGCTTTACCCCATCCCTAAAGGGAAACTGATTTTCAGCGGCTTCACCCTTTAGGGTTCGGGGTAAAAAGCCGCCGGAAAATCAAATGTGCCCTTTTTAGACCGGACTCTTTCTTCAAAACAGCTACTGCACTACCAGCTTATACGTTTGCTCCAGGCCACTTTTTTTAGTCCGGAGTTTTAATAAATAAATACCGGCCTTCATATTTGATACAGGAACACTTATCCCACACCGGCCTTTTCCCATTTCTCCTTTATACACAAGTTGTCCCCCGACATTATAGAGAAATACCCCGGTGATCTCTTCCATATCTTTTTGAATTTCCACATATTCTTCTGCAGGATTGGGCATTACCAGAAAAGAATTCTCCACTCCGGTTTTTTCCTGATAACCGAGACTTTCATCATACCGGGCAAGTGTATAATACCCTTGCTTGAGGGTATCTACAATTAAATGGCCAGTAAACGAAGACCCACTTTTCGTATAGTCAACGGGTTTCCAGGGATCCGAATGTTCTTTTTTATATAACAGAGAAAGGGTATCCATCATTGAATTGACCAGGTTTCCATCCAGGTAATCGTTTTTCACATATTCGAATCGTCCTTTCGCATGAAACCCTGATGGGAATACCCCTTGTAGCTGCCAGTAACGTGAAGGCGATACATGATAAAGATCAGGCTGAACATTACCTGGATCAGCCGGTCCTATCCAGTTATGTGTAATCCTGACCAGGGCCGGCTCCTGAACACTTTGCACGTCCACGCCGGCATAAGTATGTTCATAATCCCGGTATCCGGTATCCGAAAGCGTACGGTACAAGTCTGTGGTAGCATCGGCGGTCTTTTCCTCCGGGTCCATCATAACAGCAACCGGCTGCACCGGAAGTTGGACGTGAATAACTGTATCCTGCCCGGAGAATTGGACGTTTTCATAGATAATATTCCGGTTATCATCCACAAACCCCAGTTCCAGGCGATTATTCATTGCCATTTGCTGTGTTCCTACCAGGCGCTGGCGTAGATATACCGTAGCTTCATACTGGCCCCCGCCTGATGAATTAACACTGAAAGAATCCACTGAAAAATGAGAAAATCCCGGTCGGTACACCCAGGCGTCAAAGAAATCATCGACATTAACGCCCGCCCATGCATTGATAAACTGGTTCATATCATCCGTAGAAGCATGGCTAAAGGCGAAGCTGTCCAGATAAGCTTTTGTCGTTGCAAAAAACAAGCTGTCTTCCAAATAATTTCTCAGTGAATGTACTACTGTCGCCCCTTTATCATACACTGTAGCTCCATAGGTATAATCATGGGGAATTCCATAAAGCGCCTTATAGCCATCGTCAATAACATGAGCAGTTTTGATCACTTCATGCAGTTTATCCCGCATATACTCTTTATAGGACGCTGCCCCGTAAAACCCTTCCTGAAATATGGCTTCACTATAAACCGCCCAGCCTTCGTTCAGCCACATATCTGCTGCCGTTTCACAAGTAACCAGATTGCCGAACCAGCTATGAGCAAGCTCATGAACCATTAATCCTTCACAATTCAAGGTGCCGTCGATACAATGACGCGGATAGGCAATAGACGTGGCATGTTCCATCGCCCCCTTAACCGTGCCTACATATCCCACACGTGGCCAACGATACGGTCCAAATGCCGCTTCATAAACAGCCATGGCTGAATCCAGATTTACAAAAGAATTTATCGCTTTTATAGAATCGCCCGGAGCTACATGCAAATATACCGGAATATCCTTCTGTTGCCCGTTATAGGTGTTCTCTACCACAGCGAAATCAGAAACAGCAACAGAAGCCAGGTAAGTGGGAATGCTTTGCTCTAATCCCCAATGCCAGGTTTTTTCACCATTGCCATGCGTAGAAACCGAATCAAGCATCCCATTACACACGGCCATATTTTCACTTTTCGTCCGGATATGAAAATCATAGGTAGCACGATCGGTAAAATTATCCATACAAGGGAACCAAACCCGGCCATAGTTATGCGGGTCCGACTTGAAGCCTATCCCCAGATTATAAGCCAGGCTGCCGTCTGAAAGAAAATGAAACCCACCCCAATTGGCACTCTCAACTACAGGCTGTCCATGATAATAAACCCTTACACCCAAAGTATCCTGTAAATTCAAACCCTGCGCAGAAACTTTGAGCAAAGTATCATTGTACTGAAAGGAATGATCCTGCCCGTCAATACGAACTGAATCCACATCCAACATCAGCAGATCAAAATAAAGATGCTGTTGGGATTGTGGATACTTCGCCTGTAACCTCAAGTCTGTAAATCCACTGAGCGTCTGTTGGGAAAGATGAACCAACTCCAAATTAATACTATAGTGATGCACATCCATGCTATCTGTGGCTCTTTGCTGCCCCACAGCAGGATTTATACAGACCCATGCTAAAAAAATTGCTGTCAGGATTGTCTTCATATGGTTAAATTTGTTCGTTGTTCTTTGTTCATTCGGTGCCTGCCCCCCGATTGAATATTGCTATCGCAATTCAACCCAGTTGATTAGAAAAAATCAACGGGGCAAGCGGGGTAAACCGTGAAACGCGACGGCAGGAGCTGTTTCACCGGTGTTCGCTTTTTCTCTCAGTCTCTTCGTTCTCTTCGTCTCTCAGTCTCTTCGTCTCTTCGTCTCTTCGTCTCTTCG
>JAWOBQ010000351.1:0-7205 GCA_046484255.1 Bacteroidales bacterium
CCTGACCCTACGGCATATGCATTGTCAGCTTCCGAAACATATAAAGCCTGCCGGTCGTGATCCGTATAAATTGCTACTGTGTTGATGCCCAGCCGTTTTGCCGTTCTGATGATACGCACAGCAATTTCTCCCCGGTTGGCAATCAGTAATTTTCGGATTCGCTTCATTTTCAATTTTCTTGTTTCGACATGTCTTGCCAGTTGGGTTTTCGCTTTTCCGAAAAAGCTTTCATGCCTTCCTGCCCTTCATTGCTAACTCTTGCTGAGGCGATCAGGTCGGCGGTTATATCCTCCAGCTCTTCCATATCCATATTTGCAGCTACTTTGCGGATCATCCATTTGGTATTTTTTACGGAGGTTATAGCTGCAGAACGAATGGAGGCCAGCAGGACTTCCAGTTGTTGTTCAATCCCTTCAGTTGGTGTTTTGTAGTTTATCAGGCCGGTTTTAAGCGCTTTATCTGCATTAAATTCCTGTCCGGTAAGCATAAGTTCCCGGGCATTAAACTCTCCTGTTCGACGCACAACAAAAGGGGAGATGATGGCCGGCAAGAGGCCCAGTTGTACTTCTGAAAAGCGAAACAAGGTTTTTGATTCCGCAATGCTGATGTCGGAGGCAGCAACTAATCCATTAGCCCCTCCGTAGCTGGCGCCGTGCACTACGCTGATCACCGGTAATGGGTAGCTATACAGGGTGTGGAAAAGGCGGTATAGCTGTTTGCTTTCCAGCTTGTTCTCATTAAAGGAATACTGCATAACAGACTGCATCCATTGCAGGTCAGCCCCGGCGCAAAACACATTGCCTTTTCCCCGGATCACCAGTGCTTTCAAACTTTCATCGCGGCGAAACTCTTTAAGCGCTTCCATCAGCTCTTCGATCATCTGTTCATGCATGGCATTGCGCTTTTTTGGCCTGTTAAGCCAAAGCGTGGCGATTTCATTTTGCTTGTGGGTTTCTATGTATTGATACATATATTATATTTCGGTTTTGATATTTTTATTACATCCGGAAGACACCATTTTTCGCGTCTTCCACAGGTTTGTTTAGCGCCATAGAGATCCCTATAGCTAAAATATTTCGTGTCTCAGCGGGGTCGATGATACCGTCATCCCATACACGTGAGCTGCTGTACCAGGCAGAACTTTCATGTTCGTATTGCCGGAGGAGTTTTTCTTTTGTGGCTTTTATTTCTTCTTCCGACATTTCCCGGCCTTTGGTTTTGCTTTGGTTCATTTTTACCGAGGTGAGGACTCCGGCTGCCTGTTCACCCCCCATAACTGAAATCCGGGCATTGGGCCACATAAACAGAAGATGAGGTTCAAAAGCCCGCCCGGACATGGCATAATTGCCGGCACCAAAGGAACCGCCCGTGATGACCGTAAAGCGGGGAATGGAAGTATTGGCAATAGCATGGATGAGCTTGGCTCCGTGTTTAGCAAGGCCCTCGTGTTCTGACTTTTTGCCTACGATAAAACCGGAAATATTTTGTAAAAAGACCAATGGAATTTTGCGGGATTGACATAATTGGACAAAATGAGCCCCCTTTAAAGAAGAAGCCGTGTCTAACACACCATAATTTCCGATAATGCCTGCAGGGAAGCCCATAATGTGCGAAAAACCGGTAACCAGGGTCGTTCCGTAATTCTTCTTAAATTCATGAAAACGGCTTCCATCCACTATGCGCATAATGATCTCCCTGGGATCTACCGGCTTTTTCAAGTCTAAAGGGGCAATGCCGTATAGCTCCTGGGCGGGATATAAAGGCTCTTCTGTTTTTTGTTTTGTTAAAGGATGTTTTGCTTTGTAAGGAATGGAGGCAAACAGGTTTCTGCATATCTCCAAAGCGTGCTCATCATTTTCCGCAATATGGTCAGCTACCCCGGAGATGCTGTTGTGTACATGCGCTCCGCCCAGGTCTTCAGCGCTCACTTCTTCGCCTGTGGCTGCTTTTACTAGAGGAGGGCCGCCAATAAATATTGTGCCCTGTTCCCGAACAATAATGGTCTCATCACTCATGGCAGGAACATACGCTCCACCGGCTGTGCAGGAACCCATAACGATGGCAACCTGCGGAAGGCTCATGGCCGACATGCGGGCCTGATTGTAAAATAAACGCCCGAAATCATCCTTATCCGGAAATACACGCGATTGCTCCGGAAGAAAGACACCCCCGGAATCTACCAAATAGACTACCGGTAAATGGTTTTGAAGTGCGATCTCCTGTGCACGAACGTGCTTGCGTATGGTTTCCCGAATATACGTCCCCCCCTTAACCGTGGCATCATTGGCAATGATTATTGATTCATGGCCCGAAATTAAACCAAAGCCGGTTACTATGCCCGCTCCGGGAAATTCATCATTGTACTGTCCGTTCGCCGCCAGCGTGGAAAATTCCAGAAACGGAGTGTTGCGGTCGACTAATAAATCAATGCGCTCACGAGCCAATAGCTTGCCGCGCGATTTATGCTTTTTAATTGATTTTGAGGAACCGCCAGCCAGTACATTATCCAATGCTGAATATAAGGAGGTTAATAAATTGTGATACGAAGCCTTCCGTTTTTGGAAATCTTCTGAATGTACATTAATATTTGATTTTAACTGGTACACGCTTTGGTATTGGTTTCATAACGAAAGAACAAAAGCTCTTTGGTTTTGTTTGAATTAAATCTCTTAAAATTAAACAAAATTGAGTCCGGTCTAAAAACACTAAATTTATCACAGCCGCTAAGAATCAGCTTTACCCCAACCCCTAAAGGGAGGCTGATTTTCAGCGGATTCACCCTTTAAGGTTCGGGGCAAAAAGCCGCTAAAAATCAAATGTGACCTTTTTAGGCTGGACTCATATAGTAAACAAAATGATCTAAAAAATTGTTAAAATAAGATATTATGTAAACAAAAGGGTAGATTGTGTGGATGAAATTATTATCTTTGTCCGCGAAAACTTTAGCATGATATTTGCATTATCGTATATTGATGCATTAAGTTTAGCTTAGATACAAGGCGCCGAAAGTTATAGAGGTATTGTTTTTTTTATAAATAATACAGGTTGAATAGGGAGCATTGGTAATTAAATAGATAGAACGAAAAATCAGAAAAGATGAAAAACATATTTACATTTTTATTTATTATAGGGATTTCTTTCTCCGGATTCGCTCAAAGTTTGTCGTTAATGCATAATCAGGATTCACTCACTCATGGTGAGGAGGTGCATGTTTACGGGGACACGACTACAAATGTTGTTTATGCCTATGTGGATGTTGTTAATAATACAGATTTCGACATAGATGTTCATGTACGCAAGTATGAGCAAACCTTGGTGGGGGGTTCTGAGAATTATTTTTGCTGGGGTCAATGTTACCCGCCCTCGGCTTATGTTTCATCGGCAGCGATCACTGTTGATTCACAATCGGTATCCTATGAATTTGAAGGGGAATATATGCCGCATGAAAATTTGGGAACCTCAAAAATTATGTACGTGTTTTTTGATGAATCCGATCCCGATGATTCAGTAGCTGTAGTCGTTAATTATGTGGTTACACCAGTCAATATGGAAGAAGCCGGTTTTGAGCCCTTGTTTTCTGCAGCATATCCGAATCCCTCAGATGATCAGGTAGCATTTAAGTATGAACTTCCTGCCACGGTTCGCGATGCAAAGGTAGTTATTCGTAATATGATCGGAGCCGTAGTAAAGGAAGCGCCTTTATCGGGGAAATCGGGAGAGGTGACCATAGAGACCGGCGATTTGAATGAGGGGATGTACTTTTATTCCTATATTCTGGAGGGGAAAACCCATAGCACTAAAAAGTTAGTAATACAGCGCTGATGATCGTTCTGTTCAATTACCTGTTGCTGCCGGTGTGAATTAATGTTTTTGTCTTGCCTTTTCCGGGCTATGTCGTAAGTTGATGGAATATTTCTTCCAGGCTTTGTCCTTTTTCCCGGAGTTTGCTGGTGGCATCATCGGTTACGATATTTCCGTTATGAATAATGATGGCCCGGTCGCATACGGCTTCCACTTCCTGCATGATATGAGTGGAAAGGATAACGGTTTTGTCCTTGCCGATGTCTTTGATCAGATTGCGTATATCTACCAGTTGGTTAGGGTCCAGCCCGGAAGTGGGTTCATCTAAAATAAGCACTTGAGGGTTATGGATCAATGCCTGAGCAATACCTACACGCTGCCGGTATCCCTTGGATAATTGTCCGATCTTTTTATGGCTTTCAGCCGTCAGGCCTGTAAGCTCGATAATTTCATCGATCCGTGATTTTTTATTTTTGATATGATGAACCCCGGCGAAGAAATCCAAATTTTCCCGTACATACATTTCCGTATATACCGGGTTGGTTTCGGGGAGATAGCCTATCTGCCGGCGGACTTCCTGTACATTTTCAAATATGTTATAGCCGTTCACTTCCGCGTATCCGGAGGAGGGAGGAATAAAGCAGGTCAGGATCTTCATAAGGGTGGACTTCCCGGCACCGTTGGGGCCTAAAAGGCCAACAACTTCGCCCCCGGATATCGCGAATGTAACATTATCCACCGCTTTTTGATCACCATATAATTTTGTGATCTCTTGTACTTTTATTGACATACGGATCATTTATTATGTGAGACAAAAATAATCATTTTAACCTGCATTATCCATAAAAAATAAATAAAAAGTTATATTTGTTTGTTTATCAAATAGGAACATAAATATACGGAGAAAACTATATTTGTATTTATTTTTTACGAGTACATTAATTTCAGGCCATCCGCTGCGTTACGAAAGTCCCCGATAAATACGGGGCAGGCTTTGAAATAGGTTACTATATCGACGCCTTTCAACGCCTTGCATCTGACCTAAACCTGATGCATGAATAATACAGGTTAAAAGAGACAGGAGAGGAAGTGTTGCATAATTCATAACGCGTGTTGCTTAAAGGATATAAGGCAGAAACACGATAGCTCCCGTTACGATAGCGGTGATAGCTGCAAACAGTACCAGTCCGGCTGCCATGTCTTTGATCTGCCGAACTTTTTGGTGGTATCCGGGATGCAAGAGGTCCAATAGTTTTTCTGTCAGGGTATTGGTGATCTCGGTTATAAAGACCAACGCAATGGCGAAGACGATCATGCCCCATTCATAAGGTTGTATTTCGAACAAATATCCGGCGATGAGAGCTGCTATTGCAGCCAGGCTGTGATATACAGCATGCAGTTCTGTCCGGAAGAATGCGGCCAGTCCTTGGATGGCAACATTCATGCTTTTGAAAAAATTTTTGCTTTGCATTTTATTGTTTTTGGGGGCATGAAGATATACATTTGTCCGGGAAAATGGAAAGTCTCAGGGGAATAAAATTTTATTAGCGGTAAATTTGTTAAATACAAAAATATGGATTAATTTTGCAGGCTCTTTGAAAAACGAAGATTTTTTTTGCAAAAAAATTAAAATATAATGGATACAATAAGTTACAAAACGAAATCTGCCAGAAAAGAGACGGTAGAGAAGGACTGGATTTTGATTGATGCTGAAGACCAGGTTTTAGGGCGTTTGGCTTCAAAATCGGCTTATATTTTACGCGGCAAGCACAAGCCTGATTTCACGCCTCATGTGGATGGGGGGGATTATGTAGTGATCATCAACGCGGAGAAGGTAAAGTTAACGGGCGCAAAGATGACTGATAAGCAGTATGTTCGCCATACGGGATATCCCGGGGGGCAACGTTTCAGCACGCCTGAGGAGATGCTTAAGAAGCATCCGGAGCGGGTGATCGAAAAGGCCGTAAAAGGGATGCTTCCCAAGAATCGCCTGGGAAATAAGATCTTCGGTAATCTCTTTGTATATGCCGGAGAAGAGCATCCTCACCAGGGGCAGAAACCAACAAAAACGGATTTAAATACAATTAAATAAACATGGAAGTAATTAACAAAATCGGAAGAAGGAAAAAAGCGGTGGCCCGCGTTTATCTTTCCCCCGGCACAGGGAAGTTTGAGGTTAACGGACGTGAATCCGGGGATTATTTCCCTGATGCGACCTTGCAATATTTACTGGATCAGCCTTTCAATGTTGTGGAAGAATCCGGCAAGTATGATGTTAAAGCCAGGCTTCGCGGAGGGGGTCCAAAGGGGCAGGCAGAAGCCTTGCGCCTGGGAATTTCACGTGCGTTGGTGGAGGTTAATGAAGCATTCCGCCCTGCATTGAAAGCAGAAGGCCTGCTTGAACGTGATTCCCGCATGGTGGAAAGAAAGAAACCCGGCCAGAAAAAGGCCCGTAAGAAATTCCAGTTCTCTAAACGTTAATCCGCTGCTTGATAACTGTATCAGATAGCGTTTAGTATCTAAATTGCCGGGACTGCCCTGTGCACTACCCGGGAGTTGATAAATCAGAATGTAAACGTAAAAAACAATTTAATGGAACGAGTAACTTTTGAAGAACTGCTTGATGCCGGTGTGCACTTCGGACACCTTAAGCGCAAGTGGAACCCGAACATGGCTCCGTACATCTTTATGGAGCGTAAAGGTATTCATATTATCGACCTTTACAAAAGCCAGGCAAAAATAGAAGAGGCTGCCAGTGCATTAAAACAAATTGCTAAATCCGGAAAGCAGATCCTTTTTGTGGCAACCAAAAAACAGGCTCAGGATATTATTGCCAGTAAAGCCCAAAGAGTTGGCATGCCTTATGTTACAGCACGCTGGCCCGGAGGAATGTTGACGAACTTTGCGACCATTCGCCGAACCGTTCGTAAAATGAAAGGTATGGAAAAGCTGATGAGTGAAAAATCGTATGAAAGGCTTTCTAAACGCGAGCGTCTGCAAATGGAACGGGAAAAGGCTAAAATGGAATACCAGTTTGGTAGTATTAAGGATATGAACCGGTTGCCATCAGCAATCTTTGTGGTCGATATCAATAAAGAATATATTGCCGTCAGAGAAGCTCAAAAATTGGATGTTACGACTTTTGCCATGGTGGATACCAATTCCAACCCCGAAGAAGTGGATTTTCCTGTCCCTGCGAATGATGATGCATCAAAGTCGATCGAGCTGGTGATGGAGGTTATGACCCGGGCAGTAGAAGAAGGACTGTCTGAGCGTAAAATGGACCGCGAAAAAGATAAGGAAGAAAAAGAAAAAGAAAAGAAGCGTAAAACGAAAAAGGAAGCAACGGCTCCGGAAAAAGTAAAAGACAGTAATCAAATACCGGAAGGAAAAGAATCTATAGA